>DATNRE010000520.1:0-1910 GCA_036703685.1 Candidatus Obscuribacterales bacterium | reverse complement strand
AGAATAAAGTAATAACCGCATAACCGTGCATCGCACCACGAGTGCAAAAACACGCGCCACCGCGACTCTGCGCCAACGCCACATACCGCCGAACGTTAGCACCAATTTTGGAACACTTAATAAAAAATACATATGAAATTCCCAGCATCAAACGTCTCATTGAAAGATTGGGATCCTAATGAGGATTACCTTCTTTATATCCTAATGGACCCATATTACTGTAGATCCGAGAATGAGTTTTACAGAACATATTACCATAATCAAAAATACGTTGACTCGAATGGTGACGTATACAAGGTAATTGATAAAAAACCTCCAAAATCATTATTAAGAAATATTTTCAGATTTCTTCCAGGAGTTTATAAAGTAGAGTTGATATTCTCTAATACAGGAGAAAAAATGGGACTTGTTGAGGTAAAGGAATTTATCCTAAAACAGGTCAAAAAAATAGAAGATGAAAATGCATCGGAATGGATTGATAATATTAAAAAGGCTCAATCAATTCATGAGGTATTAGGAGGCTAATAAAACTGGTGCTAACAGGTCGGTATATGCAATTGGCGCTCCGCACCGCGAGAATCTTCTGGCTAAAGAGGACAGCTTAGTAATCGGCGGTGCGGCCTGCCCCGGCTCCCGCCGGGGACTCCCACTGGTGTCACGGTTTTTGCCAACGCGAGAACTAAATAGTAACCATCATATCCCTGCATCGCACCACGAGTGCAAAAACACGCGCCACCGCGAAGCTGCGCCAACATGCACATACCGCCGAACGTTGGCAACAATGCACAGCAAACCATGAAGACTAAAATACTATTCATCATACTAGCTTTAATTACCGGATGTGGAACCACCTCCAAAAGGCCAACAAATAGCGTAGACATAGAAAACAATAAAGATGTTTTCATCCTATCCTTCTTAATCCAAGAACAACTAAGAAAAACACATGAAATAGGATTGGATCTTAATGAACTTGTCCAAATGGATTCCTTAAACAGAATTTCAAATAATTTCGAGACAATTGAAATGAAATATAGTGGCGGATATATTGCCGCTTATTATAAATTTTCTAACACCAGAAATTCTACTCAAATAGAACTGAACAAAATCGAATTAGAAGAGATAGATAATTTGAAATGGATTGTTAAGAACTTCAAAGGACAATTTGACGGTGAAATCCAATTTGAATTTGGTGAAAGAGGTTATGGAATTAGAAAAATAATTACAAGACAATAATGCACAGTTGCCAACAGGTCGGTATATGCAATTGGCTTCTGCACCGCGAGAATCTTCTAGTCAAAATGAAAGAGCTTCAATGGCGGTGCAGGCCGCCCCGGCACCGCCGGGGGCTCCCGCCGGTGTCACGGTTTTTGCCAACGCGAGAATTAAGTAATAATCATCATAACCCTGCATCGCACCACGAGTGCAAAAACACGCGCCACCGCGACTCTGCGCCAACTGCACATACCGCCGAACGTTAGGCACAATAGCGGCTTTGATAATCCAAAAGGTTAAGTGCAGAATGCAAATTAAATTGGGGGGCCAGCATCTCCTCTCGCTTCAAGCATTCTTGCCACCGCGCCCTAACTTAGATTAATAGAAATCAAATAGAACAATAACAAACCGTCAAGCACGAAGCGCGATTACCCCCCAACTCAGCAGCAGTCCTCCGCTTCGTGGGGTATGTAGCGGCTCAGTGAGTATACGAGGAAACCTGTTCAACTGCATTCAAGTGAGATCTTCTCTGTTCCAAATAATAATTGAGAAGCCGCTACAGTACCTAACAGGGCGGTATAGGTCATTGCCTTTCCGTACCGCGAGAATCTTCTGGCTAAAGAGGATAGTCTTGTAGCCAGCGGTACGGGCCGCCCCGGCACCGCCGGGGGCTCCCGCAGGTGTCACGGTTTTTGCCA
>DATNRE010000519.1:0-3574 GCA_036703685.1 Candidatus Obscuribacterales bacterium | reverse complement strand
AATTTAGAAGTGGCAAATAGAGAAGCGTCGGGAGAATCTGTTTTACCACCCGGACTACCTCTATTTGTAACAAATTATCAGGATTTTATCACACACGATTGCGTCAAAATGCTGGAATAATCAAAGAGTTAAATCAGTAGTTTTTCCAGAATTGAATGTGACCGCCGGGCAGATTTTCAAGGGTGGCTAAGTATTGATAATTCTGCTTCAATCATCCTCGAGTTTCAGTAATTGTTGGTCAAGGAGTTGGATACGCTTTTGGGCAACGGTTTCTGATAAAATTCGCTTTCGCATGGCTTCATTGAGAACCCCTTTTTCCGCTAAGAGTAAACGTCGCCGAATCGAGTCTAATTTACTAATATAATCTCCCTTAGACTGTTCAAAATCCGCCGGACGCCGATTATAAAATTCTCGCAAAGACCTTTCGGCTCCCGCTATTTTCACTTGATAAGTAGAACGCATTTCTTCATAGACCGATTTAGGTAAAATTCCCGACTTTAATAAACTATCTAATTCATCCTGGGCGGCTTTGGCGGTAATTAATTCCGCTTGCCATTCTTCCACCCGTTGCTGTGTCAAAGAAACCGTTGATAAATTCAAGTGTTTAACCACCCAAGGTAAACTTAAACCTTGCCCAACTAAGGAAACTAAAACACTACCAAAAACCAAGGTAATTAAAATATCCCGCCCCGGCAGGGTAGTCGGTAAACTTAAAGCCAAAGCCATGGATAGGGAGCCCTTAATATTCCCAAAAAATAACAAATGTTGCCAACGCAGAGGAATTACCCGGTCAAACCGACTCGCCAACGCTAACAGGGGATAGACCGTTAAACCCCGGGCGACTTGGTAAACCAAAACCGCTAACAAAACCGCAGGTAAGGTTTGCCAGAAAGTTACGAGGTTGATTTCTACCCCAATTAATAGAAAAATAAAGGTATTAACGGTAAAACCCGCATATTCCCAGAAACTCAATAGGGTAATTCGACTCGAGGCCGTGGTTTGGCTAGACAGTCCCAGATTGCCAAAAATTAGTCCCGCTACCACCACCGCCACCGCACCGGATACCCCCAGTAACTGCCCAACCTGAAAGGTTCCCAATGCCACGGCTACGGTCAGTAATAGACTATTGAGGGGATCATCTAACCGGGCAAAGACAGGGATAGTTAGGTAGCCTAAGACCAACCCCACCAGACTCCCGCCCAGGGAAATAAACAGCAGTTGTTGGACGCCTTCTAGGACGGTGAGGGAACCTGTAGCATAGAATTGGGCAATCAAATTAAAGCACACCAGAGCCGCCGCATCGTTAAACAGGGTTTCCCCCTCCACAATAGTTGAAAGTCTGGAGGGGACTGGAATTTCCTTAAAAACGGCAATCATGGAAACCGTGTCCGTATTGGCTAACATCACCCCCATAAAAAAGGCGGGTATCCAATCGAGTCCTAGGCCAAATTTTAATAAAACGGCAATAATTCCACTGGAACAAATCGCCCCGGGGCCAGCTAATAGGGCAATGGGTTTAAAGGTGGTGCGCAGACGACTAACATCGGTATTAATTGCGGCTTCAAAGATGAGAATAGGTAAAAATAGATTCAACACTAAAACCGGGTCTAAACCCACCGACCGAGAAAGCAGTTCTGAAAAGGGCAAACCAGCCAGCACTAAACCTGTAACGTAGGGAATCCCGATCTTGCGGGAACAGAGCGCCACTCCTGTCGAAACCAGTAGGAGAATAATTGAAATCCTGACTAATTCGGTAACATCCACTCTCAATACTGCTCAATAATGAGTCCTTATATTAACAATTAACCATGCCAGACGGTAAGATGAATGTCAACCCAAAATTAAGGCATGGCTATGTATGTTCTGATCGGTGGTGGGGGATTAGTGGGGTTAAGTTTAGCCCAAAAGTTACTAGAACTTGGGCATACGGTGGCAGTAATTGATATTGATCCCACGGCCTGTCGTTATGCCCGGGAAAAAATTGGGGCCATGGCCTTTGAAGGCAGTGCGGTCAGTACGGATGTGTTGTTAGAAGCCGGAATTCGGAAAGCAAATTCCTTGGCGGCGATGCTCAGAAGTGATGCCCTTAATTTAGCCATGGTTACCCTCGCGAAACATTACGGAGTTCCCCATATTTTAAGTCGGATGCGCCATCCTGATTTTGCTGACCCGTTGCGTTTGTCCGGGGCTAATCATATTGTCAGTACCGTGGAATTAGGGGTATCTACGATGGTCAATGCCATTGAGTACCCGCAAGTAGAATCGATGATGCACTTTGAGCAGGGACAAATTGAGGTGCTCAAGCTGCCCATTCCCGATCGTTGTCGTGTTGCAGGTCGGAGTGTGGCAGAAATTGCTCAAGATGCACGGTTTCCCGAAAGTTCTCTAATAGTTGGTTATCAACCTCACCCCCACGATGATTTGATGATTCCGAATGGGAGTACGGTTTTAGAACCTGGGTCTACTGTATTAATTGTGACTAAACCGGGATCGCTACATCAAATGATTGATTTTATCGGTGTGTCTCAACCCATGTCTTAACTTTTTAATTCTTTTTGCATTAATCGTTGTTTCAAAGGTTCAGGATCACCCCTACCAACTACTTGACCATTTTCTAATAAAAACGCCCCATCACTATAGTTTAATTCCTCTAAACGGTGTGTTACCCATAGGGCCGTAATGCCGCGGGTTTTTACTAACCGTTGGACTTCAACGACTAAATCATTTTGACTATCGGGATCTAATAACGCTGTGGGTTCATCTAATAATAATACTTGGCAATGTCGGGCTAAGGCTCCAGCGATCGCAATTCTTTGTTTTTGACCTCCACTTAAGGCATAAATCGGACGTCGCTGTAACTCCAATAATTTCACCGCCGTTAAGGCATCTTCTACCCGTTGTTTGACTTCAACCCAGGGTAACTTATCTTCCACTAATCCAAAGGCCACATCCGCCCCTACCGTTGGCATAACTAATTGATGATCGGGATTTTGAAACACAAACCCCACCCGTCCTTGGAGTTTGATTTCTCCCGATTTCGACTGTAATAACCCCGCTAATAGTCTCAATAGGGTGGATTTTCCACTGCCATTAGTCCCTAAAAGCATCCAAAACTCACCTTGAGGAACATCCAGGGAACAGGATTTTAAGACCTGCGCCCCGCTTGGCCAACTAAAGCATAGTTCTTTTACCCGTATCGCTGGACTTGAAGATTCCATGCTCGTTGTCGTTTCCTCTATTCTGCCTTTGCACCTACAAAACCCGGAGGTCTTCCCGTGGCATTTCCTCCGGTTTTATCGGAAATTTGTACCGCAGAAATCTCACTACTGAGAATTGCCAGTTTCTTATCTGTGATTTTATCGCAGGTAAATTCTAAGACCTGGGCATTCCCTCCCCGGAGTGCGTCTAAAATCTGATTGTAAGCCCCTTGGGCATCCTCAGCAGATTTTTTTTGAATGGATAAAGGGGTGGGAGTGTATTTAACAATAATGTCTACGGTGAACATAGGATCTCAAAAACCGTTAATAATTTCAATTTCTTACTATATCGTTTTCAGCTAACCCTGAACGGCATA
>DATNRE010000518.1:0-9496 GCA_036703685.1 Candidatus Obscuribacterales bacterium | reverse complement strand
CTCGAACTCGGAAGTGAAACGCTGATACGGCGAAGATACTTGGCGGGTAGCCGCCTGGGAAAATAGCTCGGTGCCAGGTTAATATCAAACTAAAGCCTTCTTCCAGTGATAAATCGGAAGGAGGCTTTAGTATTAGAAACCGGGTTTCTTTCAAGATTGAGGATGGCAAATCAGGGTTTATATAGAAACCTGGTTTCTTGTTTCTTTGCCCCCGGTATTATAGGATGTTTTGATATTTCTCCTGAATTAAATATGAAGGCTATATTACCTCCTAGGATTATTTTAGATCCCCTATTACAACAATGGTTATTAGAAGATATTGGACGGGGCGATCGCACGACCGCAGGATTATTAATTGGAAATCAGATTAAATCCGCCGATTGGATTGTTAAAGAAAAGGGTGTAATTGCTGGATTATCAATTGCAGAAAGAGTGTTTCAACTGTTAGATAATCAGATGGAATTTACACCTTTAGTGCAGGAGGGAGAATCCTGTGAAAAAGGTACAAAAATTGCTATTTTAAAAGGAAGTTTAGAAGCTTTATTGATTGGGGAAAGAGTGGCGCTAAATTTAGCAATGCGACTCAGTGGAATTGCGACAGCAACCCGAAAATATGTAGAAGCGATCGCCGATTTACCGTGTCAATTAGTGGATACCCGCAAAACCACACCCGGATTAAGATTACTAGAAAAATATGCAATTCAAGTGGGAGGAGCAAAAAATCATCGCCTGGGATTAGATGATGCGATTATGATTAAAGATAATCATATTGCGGCGGCGGGGGGAATAGCAGAAGCGATAACTACCATTAGGGAAACAATGCCCTATCCTTTAACTATTGAAGTGGAAACAGAAACCTTAGAACAGGTTAAAATAGCGTTGGAAAATCAAGCGGATATTATTATGTTAGATAATATGTCTTTAGATTTAATGAGAGAAGCTGTTAATATGATTCGTCAAGATAACTCCCGAATTAAAATAGAAGCATCAGGAAATATTACCCTAGAAACTATTCGTTCAATTGCGGAAACTGGAGTTGATTATATTTCCACCAGTGCCCCGATTACCCGTTCAAATTGGTTAGATTTAAGTATGAAAATGTAGATTTTATAGCGCTACGCGCAAGGGAACAGGGAACAGGGAACAGGGAACAGGGAACAGTAAGAAGTGAAAGGGTTTCAGGATTTAGAAATGTCCTAACTGTAATGCGTAGCGCTATACCATGGGGGCGAGGTCGCCTCGCCCTAAGATCGCTTCTCTATTCCTAATCTCTACTTAGAAATAAAATGTACCCAAAAACTACCATCGGGGATACAAACTCGGCGGATTAATAGATAGGAATAATTCAAATAAGACCCACTCAAATCCGTACGATAACCGGAGGAAAACCATTCTCCATAGGGATCATGAACAATAAACCCATATTCGTCATACCCCACCACCGGCATAATATGACCAAAGGAGGTAAAATACCCGTGAATAACGGCGGGATTTCCAGCCGCAATCCAATCTTTAATATCTTCGATCGTGGCATTTTCAGTAAAATAATCCTGACAACCATAATCGCGAACAATTCGAGCTAAATCGTAGGGATTGTGGCGACTATAACCTTTATTAATGGCATATTCGTAGAGTTCATCTTCAAACTGACCGACACTGGTTTTGCGACGAGCTTTGAAATATTCCAAACACATCGCGAGGGAAGTTACGTTACAAGATCCCGTGGGATTAAACCAATTATCTAATTGAGACTTAAACGGAACATTGAGACGGGCACTTTTAGGAAGGGGTTTAGGATAAACCCGACTGCCATTTTCATAAATTTCGGCGTGTTCTCCCCAAATATATAAAACAGAATATCCTCCGTAGGATTCAGTGCGTAGAGCGACTCGTAAATGTCCCCGAATCGGATCATAAGCTAAAACACTAAATTCTTTATCGGCGGGAATCGAAAATTTTTCCGATTCATTGAGTTGGGAAGAAGCAATGGGTTTAACCTTAAAAACTGTACTTTTAACGGTTTTTAGAATTGGGGTGGCGATCGGAACTTGGTCTTTTCGGGTTTCAATTAACTTTTTAGCTGTGATTGCCCCCAGATAACCCGCTTCCCCACACTCCATCAACTTTTGAAACTGGTGTAATCCGGCCGTTGATTTCGGGCCAAAAATCCCATCCACCGGCGGATCAAGCAGTCCTAAATCAATCAGTCGAGTCTGAATTTGACGGGAAAGATCGTCGTCTTCAGAAATGGCTTTAATATCATATCGAGTATCTTTACCGAGAAAATCTTGTAGTCTCATAAGAAAAGGATGGGATTCATGATCAGCGTTGCACGATTTTACCATTATTTCCAGAAACTTCCCAACTCTGGCTTTTATTGAATTAAAGGAAAGTCATTTTTTTACTTTTTCACTGATAACTGATCGCTAATTACTAATGACTGTTTGAGGAAGGTTTCAAGATGACAATTCCATAAGCATCAGGAGACAAATACTGTTGTGCCGCCTGTTGAATAGTTTCTGAACTTAACCCTTGAATATGATCGGGGTAATGGAGACCCGCAGCTAAATCTCCCACCAAAGATTGATAGTATCCATACAACCCTGAGCGATCGCTTGGGGTTTCATTTCCAAAGATAAAGCGATTGGCTACCTGTGTTCTAACTTTGGCAATTTCGTCTTCAGTAATTAATTCGTTTTGAATTTCACGAATATGATCGGTAAGAATCGCTTCAACCCGCGCTAAATTCTCTACGGGTAAACGGGCCGAAATATAAAATACGCCCTGCCAACGCTGGGTCATATTACTCGCAGAAATAGATGACACTAACCCTTGATTTTCTCGTAGATCTTGAAACAGTCGCGATGTTTTTCCCTGACCCAAAATATAAGCTAAAACATCTAAGGGATAGGTTTGAGGGAGTTCTTCTAAACCCGGAACACGCCATAACATCAATAATCGGGCCTGTTCCAAGGTATCATCGATGATTTCTTGACGGACAATTTCCCTAAAACTCGCTTCGGGAGTCCAGGGTTGGAGTTCAGGCAGGGCAAAATCCTTGGAGGAGGGGGAATAAACCGAACCCACGGCATTTTCTACGGTTTGAATCAGAGTTTCCACGGGTAAATTGCCGACTACCGCAACGGTCATGGAGCGCGGCTGATACCAAGTGCGATGGAAGTCCCGCATTTGTTGGGATTGTAACTGCTCAATCACCGATGCCGGCCCTAAAACCGGACGCCGGTAGGGGAGTTGCTCAAAGGCGATTTCCATGGACTGACGGAAGGAGCGCCGACCTGGGTTATCTTCGGCCCGACGAATTTCTTCTAAGACTACAAATCGTTCCCGTTCAAATGCCTCGTCCGCCACACTGGCATTCATCACCACATCAAACTGTAACGGAGCTAAATCCGCAAAGTCTTGGGGGGCAGTGGTGATGTAGTAATGGGTATAGTCCTGACTGGTGGCCGCATTCGTGACCGCGCCCCGTTGTTCGATTTTTTGCTCAAATTCTCCCACTTGCAGATGGGGTGTGCCTTTAAAAACAATATGTTCTAAAAAGTGCGCCATGCCGTTGATATCATCGGATTCAATGGCTGAACCAATATTAATCCAAACATTGAGATTCACCGCATCAACGGCTAACTGTTCTGCCACAATGGTTAGACCATTAGGGAGTTGATGAACCGTGGGGGTATTAATCGGTCGAGGCAAAGATGGTTTGACGAGGATAGAAGTCATTTAGTTCAGTAATCAGTAATCAGTTATGAGTTATCAGTGGTTAGACCCGTCTTAGCAAAACCCAATATCGTTAGGCTAGGCGCGTCCCTACCAGTTATTCGTTGATAGTTGATAGTTGATAGTTGATAGTTGATAGTTTTTATTGTATTGTAAGTTGTTAGCTAAAAACCGACAACTACTACACTTATAACTGTTTACTGATAACTGATAACTGATTATGGCATTTTTTCGTCAATATATTGCCCCGTTGATTGTGGTCATGATGTTTTTATTTGCCCTGTTCGTTGTCAGTGCGCGAATTTTTCTCCCTGGAGATATGATCGCCCCAGCCCCCCTGGGCACGCTGATCGCCCCCACCGGATCGGAGCTATTTTTTATTGATCCTATCCGTGTCTGAAGTTTTTATCCCCGGTTATCATCTGCGCCAGGGGTCACGTTTAGATCGGGCCTTATTACTCAAGTTTGTGTACAGAACCTATAGGGAACAATTCCCAGAGCAAGAGTTGGGTCATCTAACCGCCACCGTTGAGCAGTATTTTTCGCCTCAAACTCCTTTATGGTGGGTGGATGAGTTCGACCCAGACCCTTCCCCGGCCCGACAAGTGGCTTGTTTATGGTTAGGCAATGCGATTGATCTGGCCGATGGACAACGCACCGCCCATGTTTTTTTGTTGTATGTCGCACCGGAACACCGAAAACGGGGTATTGGTTCAGCTTTAATGGTTCATGCGGAACTGTGGGCCACGGGACGAGGCGATCGCAAAATCAGTCTACAGGTTTTCACTAATAACCAACCGGCCCTGAATCTGTATCAGAAACTCGGCTATCAACCCCAATCTTTGTTAATGCAGAAAATTCTATAGTTAGTTAAATATAGTCGATTAAATCATGTAAATTAATCATATGGAGGATGAAAAACTGAGCAGAATCAATACTCAAGACCCGTTAGAGAGTCCTTTGGATCAATTGGATGATGGCGAAGTGGCCAAACCCGATCCAGAGGAGATGTTGCTGTTGTTAAAATCTCCTGAACCTCAACAGCGCATGATTGCAGCCCGGGCATTTTGTGAAATTCGGGACGAGCGGGCTATTCCTGATTTAATTCGACTCCTAGATGATAGTTGCCCTTTGGTGCGGGTGAGTATAGCCTATGCTTTGGGACGCAACTCTAATTCCCAAGCGGTTGAAGCCTTGATTGCACAATTGCATCAAGACTGGAATGGCTATGTCCGTAAAGGGGTGGTTTGGGCCTTGGGAACCTGTGGCGATCGCCAAGCCTTGGAACCTCTACTAGATGCCCTGAAAACCGATATTCCCGCCGTGCGTCTGTGGGCGGCCAGTTCCCTGGGTCAAATGGCAAAAGTCAGTTATGATGCGGTAATTCGGGCGATTCCTCCGATGATTGAAGCGATGCGTCAAGATTCGGTGCCGGCGGTTAGAAGTAACTGTGCTTGGGCCTTGGGCCAACTCTGTCGAGAACTGCCCTCTAATGTTGTTTATGCTGTGGCTATTGATGCCCTAATTGAAGCCCTAGAAGAAGACGAGGATGTAGGGGTTAAGGATGATGCTAAATCATCTTTATTAAGAGTGGGTGATCCGCGAGGCCTACAAATTATTGAAGACTTGGAAATGGACGGTTTGCTATAATCTTTTGTCGTTGTCAACGATAAGGTTAACCGCAACGCCGTGTTGCCTCAGCTTTTGACCTGGGTAAAACCAGGTGGGTACCTCGACCAGACTTAAAGTTTCCGAGTCTAAGCTCGGTTTACTGCCGCCTGCAATTCTCTTGGTTCCCGTATTCTTAAAGCTATAGATCAAAAAAACATATCGGCAAATCACCAACGTCGCAGCAGAACCTTGAGGTTATTATAACAGATCTTTCTGGGATAGCAAGGATATTAGGGAGAAAAGAACAAACATAAGCACATGAAGGGTTTTTTGATAATCTTTGACTTCTATTAGCTATATTTTATATATATATAGCAATCCTAAATAGGTTGTAACATTTCAATACTGACATGAAACAGTCAAAAGTCTTACCCCAGATCCGGTGTTCCCTGTTCCCTGTTCCCTGTTCCCTTTTGATCAACAATTTTGAACACAAATCAAATAGGATTGCTATAGAATATTTTTCCTATATATAGCAACAAAGAATGTTCCTGCTAATCTAACAATAAAGTCTTTTTCTAGGAATAATTTAATCCAAGGAATTATTGTTAGATTTATCTAAAATTTGATTAAATAAACTAGAAATAAAAGAAAGAACAATCGAGCTAAATAATGCCGCCCAAAAACTAGAAATTGAAAATCCAGGGGTTAAATAGGCGACTAAGGAAATAGAAATAGCATTAACCACCAATAAAAATAAACCTAAAGTTAGAATCGTTAGGGGCAGGGTCAAGATTGTAATAATCGGTTTAACGATAGCATTGACAAATGCCATAACGATCACTCCAATGGCGGCGGATTGCCAACTGCTAATGGTAAAACCAGGAACAATTTGGGCGGTTATTCCCAGCGAAATCGCAGAAATGATCCAAGTAACAAAAAAATTGATCATAGATGTTTCCTCAGAATAAAAATTAAAGCCTCGGTTGTTTTTAGAAACTTGTTATTCTAAAATAACCTGCTTCTGGATTATTTATTTTACACGATTATTCCACAATTGGGTATGGGAAAAGTTAACATAACTATAAAGGATTTGATTCTAAAGTGGAGCAACAAACAGATGATCAGACTTGGGCAATTCATGATTTTAATGGTAGCTGTAGTCCTATTGGCTTTTCCGATTCCTTCCTGGGCGGGAAAAAACCCAGCCCATCTGTTTTTTAGTCATAGTTTGCTACAGGGACGGGATTTTTCTAATCAGTCTTTACCGGCGGCGGAATTTGCCAATTCAAATATGGAATTAGCAAAATTTGATAATTCGGATTTAGAAGGGGCGATTTTTAGTAAAGGGATTCTAACCAAAGCCAGCTTTAAACAAGCCAATTTAACCTATGCCATGTTAGATCAAGCGGATTTTACAGACGCAGATTTAACTGATGCGGTGTTAGTTGAAGCTTTATTTTTAGGGTCAACCTTTCGTCGGACAACCATTGCAGGTGCTGATTTTAGCGATGCCATCTTAGACAGAGAACAGATCCGACAATTGTGTGAAGTTGCCGGTGGAGTCAATTCAACGACTGGGGTAACAACTCGTTACTCTTTGGGATGTCGATAAACCCGATAAAATTCAGGGAAATAATCCTACTTTGATCGAAAATCTTTGGGTTATTTCCCCTAATTTTAAACTCAATATAAACCCACTGCTTTTTGAGAAAATCAATAAAAATTTCTCCGGCTGAGTAAATTTAACTCCACTCAAAATCAAAGTTTAACTAAACTAATTTAGTCGCTTTAATCATGTGATAGGCAATTAATAATTGGGTTAAAGCGAGGGGGTAGCTTTGTAAAATTTCTCCAGTTGTCCCGGTTAAAATCCCCAAATTTTGATTCCCTCCCGAACTACAGAAATTTTTTAAACTCGGTAATTCATTACATAGCATCATTTCTAATGCGTTGACTTGCTCTAAAGTAGCGTGACTATCGATTTCTAGGACATCTACGGGTTTACCCATATCTCGATCTAATCCTAGACGCACAGCATCAATATGATGCCCATTTTGTTGATTGAAAATTTCACTAAAATCTGGGTGAGGAATGGTCGGACGCAAAACCAAACGAACGTTTAAGCTGGTTCCATTTTCATCATCTGGAGGATAAAAGGTAACAATAACATCGGCTGATTTTCGTTGAGGACGAATAAAAGCTTCTGAGTCAGGTTCCCGTTGTTTTAAAGCAAGAATTACATCTTCTTCGCTGTAACCCCGTTTCATTGTATCTCGTTTGATTTTCCATTGACATCGGAGGGATTCAGGGGGAGCTAAATACACTTTTACATCATAATTATCCCGAATTCCACGAGTTGCATAACCCAATAAACCTTCGACAATCACAAATCGATTAGGTTTGATATATTCAGGGGGTTGAAATGTTCCATCATGATGATTATAAATGGGTTTAAGAATAGACTGTCCAGTTCTCAATAAAGTTAGATGTTGCTGCATAATATCCAGATAATTACAATCTGGATGTAAGGCAGTAATATCCATTTCAGCCCGTTGTTTGCGATCATAACGATGATAGTCGTCGGTACAAATAACCGTTACATTTTCTTCTCCCAAGACTTGAGCAATTCCTCGGGTTAAGGTAGTTTTTCCCGCGGCACTGTCTCCAACAATTCCTAAAATAATCGGGCGATGTGTCATCTCAAACCTCACGCAAAAGGAGAAACCGCAATATTTTAATTCGCGGCAAAAACCTGACTTATCGTTAAAAAACTTCTGCCCCTGTTTAGGGAATTAACAGAAATCAGACTCATATTAGCATGATATAGCAATCCTATCGATTTTTCTATAGCTAATCAAAAGATATTTCTGGTAAAGAGTCTAGGTCAAGGGTGAGTGAAGATTGCAAAGAAGCATTAAAAGTTGAACCCTGTCCCACCTGACTTTTCAGTAATTGTAAATCTCCTCCCATCATTTTACAGAAATGACGGCTAATGGCTAAACCTAATCCCGTCCCGCCATATCGGCGGGCTGTGGAATTCTCTCCTTGAATAAAAGCCTCAAAAACGTATTTTTGTTGTTCTTCAGGAATCCCAATCCCGGTATCTTGAATACAGAAATTAATCTGATAACTTTGTAAAGAATTAGAGGTTGAATTTTTAGCATTTAAAGAATCGACAGGATTATCAAGCTTTTCACGGGTAATTGTTAATATAATTTGACCCTGTTGTGTAAATTTAGCTGCATTACTCAGGAGGTTAAATAAAATTTGTCTAACTTTAGTTGAATCTGAATAAATTAAACTTAAACCCGAATCATAATTCAAGGTTAAAACATTGTTGTTTTGATTCACTAAAGGTTTAACTGTCGCAACGACACTTTCAATTAAGTCTTTTAAATCGAAACTTTCTAAGTACAATTCCATCCGTCCGGCTTCGATTTTTGATAAATCCAAAATATCATTAATTAATGATAACAAATGTTTTCCGGCTGTATTAATCATTTCTAAATCAGTAACAAATTCATCCTGACCTAAATCCTTGGCATCTTCGGCTAACATTTCGCTATAGCCTAAAATAGCGTTTAAAGGTGTTCTTAACTCATGACTCATATTCGCCAAGAATTGACTTTTTGCCAGATTAGCAGATTCTGCTGAATTCTTTGATTGTTCTAACTGTTGAGTGCGTTGATCAACCTGTTCAATTAAGTAGTTAACCGAGTTAGCTAAGGAATAAATTTCATGAATATCGGTCTGAAAAGGAACTCGCAGATTATAGTCAGACTCCTGGGCAACTTGTTCAGCCACTTGCTGGGTTATACTTAAAGGCTGAGTAATTGAATGGGTCGTTTTTATGGCAGCAAGAATAGAAATTATAACGGATAAAAATGCACTAACTATAATAATTAAATTTTGGAGTTTTCGAGCATTTTTTAATGCTACATCACTCATTTTTTCTTGATTTTCTGCTTCTTTTAACCATTGTTTTAATTGATTATTTGATTTTTCCAAAGTTTGAATAGATTGCTGATCAGACAATAAGTTCAATGACTGATAAATTGCCTGATTTTTTAGATTAGAAGATAAATTAGGGGAAATTTGTTTTAATATATCAAGAGTTTTAGTATAGACTTGTAAACTATCTTTA
>DATNRE010000517.1:0-18087 GCA_036703685.1 Candidatus Obscuribacterales bacterium | reverse complement strand
CCACCTGTGCTTTCAAACGATTAACCAGGGTTTCCAGCAAAGTTTCAACCTGCTGTTCCAAGGTTTGCATATTGTTTAACCGTTGAGATAGGTTACTTTGATAGTGACCTAACTCCTCCTGTAAACTCTGAAAGGTTTGGTTTAGGCTAGTTTCCAAAACCGCTTCCAACTCTCGATTATTGAAGTTTTCTGGATCAGGATCTTGACCCTTGAGCAGTCCAGTTGGATCAGCAGCTAATAAAGGCGGATCACTGACTGCTTTAATTTCATTAATGCGTGCGATCAAAGCTTGTTCAACATCACGCGCCACAATTTGGGTCAGTTGTTTGAGCCAAGCTCGATTGGGAGGAACGCGATCGGATAATATTTGTAACTGCACGGATTGCAGTCGCCGATATTCCGTTTGTAGACTGTCAATATCCTCAATTAAGCGAACTTTATCCGTTTCGAGTCGTTGGATATCCGACAGATATCTGTCCTTAATTTGGTGATGAAAGGTTTCTAACTCCTGTCTTACCGAATTTAGAACTATTTCTGCGGATGTAGTTTCTCCCGATCCTAAAGGTGGCGGTTGATTCTCCTGTGTCCCCATTCGTGATTAACCTCTTATTGATCTGCTAATTCAGCCATGACGCCACTCATACCAACGCTGCATACCGGGTTTCACAATTGACAGACTAGAGATTCTAGTCCCTACCGATAAAGGCACAACGGGAAAAATGGCAAAGCCAGGGGAGGGTTATCCCCAAAAACCTAAACTCAACAATAGCTCACTGAGTGTGTAAAGACACGCTCGTTTCCAATGTGCCATATTTTATAATCCATTGAATATTTTAAATAGAACCCCACTGATTATAGCCGCACTCGGAACCGTAACCACCCAGGCTAAGGCAATAGAACGGACGGTATCCAGGCGTACCTCTTTTCCCCCCTGTACGAGTCCAATTCCCACCACACCCCCGACCAAAGCATGGGACGTGGAAACGGGTAATCCTAAACTAGAGGCTAATAATACAGTAGTAGCCGTGGCTAATTCTGCGCAAAATCCCTGACTCGGAAGTAGAGAAATAATCTTTTCTCCAACGGTTTTAATCACGTTTTTACCCCAGATCGCCAGTCCGGTAACAATCCCACTCCCTCCTAACAGTAAAATCCAAATGGGGATTTCAATATCGTCTAGGGGAACTGCACCGGTTTTAATCACGGCTAAAATGGCGGCTAAGGGGGCGACCGTATTTCCGACATCATTTGACCCGTGGGCAAAAGCGACAAAACAGGCACTGATCACCTGAAATCCTGCCAGTTGTTTTTCGATCCCGGGAAATTTTTCCGGTGTTGGATCGGAAATAGCAGGGGTTTGCTGTTGCTCCAATTGTCGCCAACTCACCCAAGTTAACCCGATCGCAGCAATTCCGCCCAGGGCTAAAGGAATATCATGAACCGGTAATGTCCAACCCCATTGGGTTAAGGTGTTCTGCAAGGGCGATCGCAAAATGGGGAAGACAATCACCCCAAAAATTCCGATTAAAATACTACTCAACCAAGGAATCCATTCTTGGATTTGGCGGTGGGGATCGGGTTGGTCTAAAATCCAATACTTAATGAGTTTATAAAATAGGGCTGAAATTAAACCACTAATCACCGGGGTAATTAACCAACTCAGGGAAATTAAACCAATGGTCTGCCAGTTGACCGCCTTCACCCCGGCGGCAATGCAACTAAATCCCGCGATCGCTCCCACCACCGCATGGGACGAAGATACAGGTAATCCCTGACGGGTGGCAATTTGTAACCATAATCCCGCCGAAATTAATACCGATACCATCCCAATCATAAAGACTTGAGGGGTGGAGCTAAAAACTTCCGGGTTAACCACCCCCGTCGCTAGGGTTTTAGAGACTCGCTCTCCAAAAAAGACCGCCCCGGTAAATTCTAAAATCCCGGCGACAATAATCGCTTGTTTCAGGGTCAATGCCTTGGAACCCACCGATGTCCCCATGGAGTTTGCCACATCATTAGCCCCTAAATTACAGGCAACATAGAAGGCTAACCCGCACAGCAACACAATTTCAACGAAGACGGTCATGGATTGGTCTAACATCTTTGTGAATCCAGGTGAATGCTATGGATTTTACCGAAAATTTTGGGTTTAAAGCCCCGTCGTGAAACGACGGCTTTTTATTCAGTTTTATGGTAGGGTAATGAAGGTATGAAAAGACCCGCCCGAATCAAAGATACTCCGAAATAAATAGCAAGGTTGAAAGTCCTGTCAGGGTTGAGATTAGAAACTGGGGAAGCAGATGTAAGGCAATGGAAATCCAACCTTGAATGCACTTGAAAACTCAATAAAGTTTTTGAGTCGCCGGAGGGCATTCGGAGACTTTAAACGGGCGTGGAGATTGTGTAAGACCTAAACACTTAGGCTGTAATCAGCGAAGCGTCAACCCCATTCAGCGACCCTTGTGGCGTGGTGAGGAATTCACTCGCCTTTAGGCAGTGAAGGATGTCAAAATCCTTTTCGATCTATAATCAGATCTTGTGAGTTTTGGAAAATTATCATGAAAGCGGGAGAAATTATCCGTTCTATTGAAACGGAAGAAATCGAAAGCCTCCGACAGCAACTAAATAAACCCGATCTTCCCGAGATTTATGTCGGTGATACGATCAAAGTTGCGGTCAAGATTCAAGAAGGCGGGAAAGAACGGATTCAGCCCTATGAGGGCGTGGTGATTGCTAAACGCCATGGCGGAATTAATGCCACGATCACCGTGCGGAAGATTTTTCAAGGAGTGGGGGTGGAAAGAGTTTTCCTGATCCATTCTCCGAGAATTGCGAATATTAAAGTCATCCGTCGGGGTAAAGTCCGTCGGGCTAAACTGTTCTATCTCCGCGATCGGATTGGTAAGGCCACTCGGGTTAAACAACGGTTTGATCGGAGTCTGTAACTTGGGTAAGACCGGATATTCCATGATTCCCCTGGTGATTATCAAAAAAAGTTTAACTAAATTCTCGAAGTTGTGTTAAGCTAAAAGAGGTAAAAGATCAGCCACTCCGCTATGCGCTCTTAGTTCAGTTGGTAGAACGCAGGTCTCCAAAACCTGATGTCGGGGGTTCAAGTCCTCCAGGGCGCGCTGGATACCTCCAATGCCCAGATGCAAGATTTTCTTCGTCTGGGCATTGTTCCGAAAAGCAACAAATCGGGACATTGTACGGGGGGATTCAGTATGATACCTTAAAAAGTTTGGGCGGATGTGTGACCCTTAGCAGCTAAGATCATGATCGGATACCGTAAGATCGCAAGGGGAGTTCATGGTGGTCAACAAGAAAGAAGAAGTTGCAGTTGAAAATACAACTTCTGGCTTTAACGCTTCTACGTTCCTCAAAGAAACGAAAGAGGAATTGGACAAAGTGGTCTGGCCTGGCCGACAGCAACTGCTGAGTGAGTCGGCGGGGGTGTTGTTAATGGTCACTCTCTCGGCCAGCTTGATCTATTTAGCAGACAACTTCCTTCGTTGGGCGTCGGGGCAAATCTTCGGATGACTTTTACATCAGACGAATCAAAACATTCAGACCTCATGGCGGATACAGACGAACGTTCCCAGGAGTTTTCACCCGGAGAGCGCCGTTGGTATGCTGTTCAGGTGGCTTCTGGCTGTGAAAAAAGAGTCAAAGCGAACTTGGAACAACGGGTACAAACCCTGGATGTTGCGGAACGAATTTTGAAGGTGGAAATTCCCCACACCCCAATGATTAAACTGCGAAAAGATGGCAGTCGTCAGCACGGTGAGGAGAAAGTATTTCCAGGTTATGTGCTCATCCAGATGAGACTGAAATGGAATAACGAACTCAATCACTGGGAAATTGACGATGAAGCTTGGCAGGTGGTCAAGAACACGCCACACGTGATTAATTTTGTTGGGGCGGAACAAAAACGGCATTCCGGTCGAGGTCGAGGTCATGTTAAACCTCTGCCCTTGAGCAATGCTGAGGTGGAACGCATCTTCAGACAAGCGCAACAACAGGAACCGATTGTTAAAGCAGCAATGGCGATTGGGGATCATATCATCGTACTTTCAGGGCCTTTTAAAGACTTTGAAGGGGATGTGATTGAAGTCAGTCCAGAACGGAGTAAGCTCAAAGCTTTACTTTCTATTTTTGGACGGGATACCCCGGTAGAATTAGAGTTTAATCAGGTTGAAAAACAAGGCTAAGGAATGGCAAAAAAAGTTGTAGCAGTTATTAAGTTGGCAATTACTGCGGGCAAAGCCAACCCAGCGCCCCCAATCGGCCCAGCCCTGGGTCAACATGGGGTGAATATTATGGCGTTTTGCAAAGAGTATAACGCTAGAACCGCAGATAAAGCAGGTCTTGTAGTTCCGGTAGAAATATCGGTTTTTGAAGATCGCAGTTTCACCTTTATTCTCAAAACTCCTCCAGCTTCGGTGTTAATCCGTAAAGCTGCCGGAGTTGAACGGGGATCGGGGGAACCCAACCGCAAGAAAGTCGGTAAAATTACGCAAGCTCAGTTACGAGAAATTGCGGAAACCAAAATGCCCGACTTAAATGCCAATGATGTGGAAGCCGCCATGAAAATCGTGGCCGGAACCGCCCGCAATATGGGTGTAACCATTGTTGATTAAGCCTGTTTGTGACCGATAACTGCACCCAAACAGTGATCGATCTCAATCGGGGGCTCAATGGCGATGAATCATTGAAGTCCGTAAGAATTTCAAGAAATTTTAGTTAACCCTTTATTGGGGGAGAAGTACATCTTCGTTACTACCCCAGGAGAGATAAAATAGAATGGCAAAAAAAGAATCCCGTCGATTACGAGAACTCAGAAAAAAGGTTGAAGACCGACCTTACGAACCTTTAGAGGCAATTAATCTGCTGAAGGAAACCGCTACAGCTAAGTTTCCTGAATCGGCTGAAGCCCATATTCGTTTAGGTATTGACCCCAAATATACGGATCAACAACTGCGGACAACGGTGAGCTTACCCAAAGGGACGGGTCAAGTCATCCGGGTGGCCGTGTTAGCGAAGGGGGAAAAAGTCACCGAAGCTCAAGCAGCCGGGGCTGATATTGTGGGATCTGAAGATTTAATTAATGATATCCAGAAGGGAATGCTGGATTTTGATTGCTTAATTGCCACACCGGATATGATGCCTCAAGTGGCAAAACTGGGGCGTTTGTTGGGGCCGAAAGGCTTAATGCCTTCTCCCAAGGGCGGCACGGTGACGACGGATGTGACACAGGCGATCGCTGAATTCAAAGCTGGAAAGTTAGAATTCCGGGCTGATCGCACGGGTATCGTGCACGTGATGTTTGGGAAAACCTCATTCTCCGCCACGGATTTACTGGTGAACCTATCCACCCTGCAAGAGTGTATTGACCGCAACCGTCCTTCTGGGGCTAAGGGTCGTTACTGGCGCAGTGTGTTTGTCGCGTCTACGATGGGGCCGTCAGTTCAAGTGGATATTACGGCTCTGCGAGAACTGAAAATTGCAGACCTAGTTTAATCTGGGGATTTCAGCCGCCCTTGAGGATTGATTTGCCTAGGGTGTGCTGATTTCTCCGGTGATCTAGTCGGAATTGGGCTTGACAAATCCAAGCCAATATGCAATGATTTAAAACTGCGTATTTAAACCAATAAACGACTAACTCACCGCAGACAGCAGGGGCGAAACGCTTAATTTCCTGCCGAGGTTCAATAAGTTTAAAGCTAAACAATCAGGTTACAGACCTTATTAATCTGTCTGTGTTGATGATTTATGTTTAAGTTTTAAGTCTTGACCTCGGTGGAAAAACCGAGGTTTTTTATGGCGAAATCGCTGCTGTTTAATCGGGGAAGAAGTCAACCGTTGTGGGTCATTCCGTCTCTTTCAGGGGATGGGAATGGACTGCAATGCTACACGGAGGTTCAACAAGAATGGGAAGAACCCTAGAAAATAAACAAGAAATTGTTGCTGAACTTAAGGAAACCCTTAAAGGTTCACAACTGGCGATTGTGATTGACTATAACGGTCTATCCGTTGCGGAAATCACCAATTTACGGCAACAGTTGCGTCCTTCAGGCAGTGTTTGCAAGGTGACAAAAAACACCTTAATGCGAATTGCCATTGAAGGTCAAAGCAACTGGGAGCCGTTGAATGAGTTGCTCAAGGGTTCTAATGCCTTTTTATTAGTCAAGGAAGACTTCGGTAGCGCCATCAAAGCCTACCAAGCGTTCCAAAAGGCTTCTAAAAAAACGGAAGTTCGCGGCGGCGTCATGGAAGGCAGACTGCTGAGTGAAAGTGACGTCAAAGCCTTAGGAGATTTACCCTCGAGAGAGCAACTTATGGCTCAAATTGCGGGCGCTATCAATGGTGTGGCGACCCAACTGGCTGTTGGCATCAACGAGGTTCCAGGGTCTTTGGCACGAGCACTCAATGCCTATGTTGAAAAAGATCAAGAAGGCTCAAACGACGAAGCTGCATAGTTTCTCGGAATGCTTGGCCCACGAGTCTCAAACACAAACCGTTACATTGTCTAGGAGTTTAACAAATGTCTGCAACTACTGATCAAATTCTGGAACAACTGAAGTCTTTAACCCTGTTAGAAGCGTCTGAATTAGTCAAACAAATCGAAGAAGCTTTTGGTGTGAGTGCCGCGGCTCCTGTGGGTGTGGCGATGGTTGCTCCTGGTGCGGCAGCGCCTGTGGAAGAAGTTGAAGAAAAAACTGAATTCGATGTCATCTTGGAAGAATTCCCGGCTGATAAGAAAATTGCGATTCTGAAAGTGGTGCGTGAACTGACGGGTTTAGGTCTGAAAGAAGCTAAAGATTTAGTGGAAGCAGCCCCCAAAGCAGTTAAAGAAGCTACGAATAAAGATGATGCTGAAGCCACGAAGAAAAAACTCGAAGAAGCGGGTGCTAAAGTTTCCGTTAAATAGTTTTAACGGAGTTTGGTTTTAGTTTTTTATTCATCCCTAACCTGATTTCTGAACGAGAAATCAGGTTTTTTCATAGGATCAGGAAACAATGCAACGCTATTTTGAGATTTTAATATTATTTTGGGAAACTGCGATCGCAGCCGAACTAGAATATCGAATTAACTTTCTAATTTCTGCTATCACCAGTTTAGGCAGTTTAATAGGCAGTATTTTTAGCCTATTTTTATTTTATAGAACGGGCTATACTTTTGAAGGATGGAGTTGGGAAGAAGTCTTAATTGTTCTGGGAATATTTACAATATTACAAGGATTTTCCACCACAATATTAGTTCCCAATTTGAACAGAATTGTCACCCACGTTCAGGAAGGAACCTTGGATTTTGTATTACTTAAACCCCTAAGTAGTCAATTTTGGCTATCGACTCGCATGGTTTCTCCTTGGGGCTTACCTGACCTAATTTTTGGCTGTTCAATGGTGGCTTATCAAGGGAGTAAACTGGGATTAACCTGGAGAGATTATTTAGCCAGTTTATTACCCCTATCCTTTGGAATGATCAGTTTATATAGTATCTGGTTTATCCTGGGAGCCACCAGTATTTGGTTTGTTAAAATTTATAATGTTACGGAAGTATTGCGGGGATTATTAGAAGCGGGAAGATATCCCATGGTAGCCTATCCCATCGCCTATCGTTTCTTTTTTACCTTTATTGTTCCCGTTGCATTTTTAACAACTATTCCAGCCGAATCAATTCTAGGAAAAACCGAAATATCCTGGGTGATGGCTTCAGGATTATTAGCCCTGGGATTATTATTAATTTCGGCTAAATTCTGGCAATTTGCCTTAAAATTCTATACCAGTGCATCAAGTTAATTCCAAACTGCTGTTAAATCCAAGATAAATCCCGGCAGAATATCTTCTCCTGATAAATTTGGGGGATGATTTAGTAATTCTACATTCTGATTTTTTCGATAAATTTCTACGGTTTTATTTTTCCGGTCAATTAACCAACCCAAACTAGCGCCATTTTCTATATATTCTATCATTTATACCTCTTTTTCTTAATTTCATTTCAATATTGTCTTCTTCAACCTTTAACTGTTCTTCAACTTGCCACATCAATTTAATAATTTTTGCTCGTTTTTCTCCGGCAGTTTCAGCTAATAATAAGCGCACCGTAATCCCAGGAGAAGATAATAATTGAGGCATATATCCGAGTCTTCCCTGAAGCGCAACTTGCCCGTATTCGCATTGTTGATTGCCTATAATCATGTGAAGTAGTGTTGACTTTCCTGCTCCATTTGCTCCGACCAGTGCCACAACTTCTCCCGAAGAAAGACATCTTCAAATAAAGGACTGCCATCTGGTAATGTTACTTTTGCTTGTTGTACTTTAATTAAGGCTTTAGGTATTGATATTAAACGTTTTTACTAGAATTTTAGGATATTATCAAGAATTTAAAATTTTAGTAAATAAAGGAAATTCTAGCTTTTTAGTTCAGCTAGAATCCCTTTAAAAGAGTTCATAAATCAGCTACGAATCAATCTGTGTTGATGTTCCTGAATCCAACTCGTTAGCTGAATCATTAGACCAAGGATTTAACGGTGCTGCCGACTCTAAAACATGACTTTGAACATAAAGATTGCCACTTGTAAATTTCCCAGGATTTTGATAAACATCCAAAGAAAAAGGTGTGAGATCGGTCAACTCATTAATATCCAGATCTTCAGGTTTTTGATTAATCATTTTTTCTCCTTTTTTGAGTGTGAATATCCGTCTATTCAGTCGATGACTGAAATTAACGAATTCTGTGATTTCGCCATTTAGTTAATTGTTAATAAATCGCGCAAATGATTGTAGATTGATTGCGCTTCTGGCGAAAAATTACTATTTGGATAGGCAAGTTGATACCAATATCGACCCACTTCTCGTAATCCGTCAATTCCTTGATTTTTTGCTTCAAACTCTTGTTGATTTAGTTTATAAAGTGTGGCAATTAAAGCAGGTTTTAATTGGGCTAAATCAAAATTATTAAAGTTTGATTTATGGATATCAATACAGAATACACCAGCTTGATGAAGCGTTTCAAAAAACATTAATGCTACTGAAATTTCTCGAATGCTTTCATGAGTCTTTTTGTCGGCTATATAAGCTTGATATCCATAATGAAAAAATCTTTGTAAAAATACACCTAATGCAAATAAATCAGCTTGCTCATTGGTTAATTCAAGATACTCTGACCATTTGATAGCATTAAGACAAGCCCTAAATTCTTCAACAGCTTCATGAAGTAAACAACTCTTGGATTTGTCAAAAGACCAAGATCCCGCAAAATGCCCGCGATTATGTCCTTCGGCGTGCAACATTGCTAATAGCTTGGCTTGTTTTTCCAATAAAAAACAGTCAACTTCTCCTAATTGATTAATAACTTTTTTGGCTCTGGCGATCGCCATCTTAAAATTATTTTCAAGAAGTGTACCATTGAGAACTAACCGTTGATCAAAATCTTCTACATCTCCATTAGTATCTTTATAACCGACTTGAAAAATAGCAAAATCATTCACATTTTTAGTATTTTTATAACTGGGAGACTCTGCTACTTCACTAAAGTCTGATACAGCAATAGGTTCAATGAAGATCAAGGGTTTTGGTTCATGTTTGCACATCAATATTGAGTCATGACAAACGCTACCACTAGCTTGATCAAACCTAGAACGGACTTCCGATATTTCAGATGCAATTTTGCCGATCATCCACGCATAACGTTTATTACCATTAATCAGTACAGGTGCTATCCATGCAACAGGTTCTTGATAGGTAACTGGCAAGTTAAACAAATACTTATTGATAATCCGATTATTACCTTCAATTGAAGCAATTAGCGCTTGACGCAGATCATCAACAATACGGATTTTTTTGAGACGCTGAATTAAAACATCTTCTGTTAAATAATCAGACAACTGGAATAGCTGCTGTAGTTCTTGATATTGTGGCTCTAATAAAGTGTCCATAATACTTTTTAATTGGGTATGGGTGTTGAAGTTAAAAACTAACCATGTTGTTTATGAAAGATTTCTACTTTTAGATAGATGTTTTTTATATGTTTTTCTATGCTACACACTCTCCTTAAAACTGCAAAGCGGAAAAAGACGGATGTTTAGAAAACTAATTTTAAAAGCGGAAAAAGACGGAAAAAGTCGGATGTTTAGAAAATTTAGTCAAAAGGCGGAAAAAGGCGGTTATAATAACAATGTTTATCTCAGGGTTCTACAAATGAACATTCATGAGGTAGTGGAATTCGTAGACGAAGTTATGTACACCCAGACAGGAAAACATCTCAATGATTTGCAGCGTAAAGTTATTGAGGGAATATTGAACCGTCAACCGTATGATGATATTGCAGATACCTACGGTTGTAGTCCGGGTCATGCGAAGGATGTCGGTTATGAACTTTTACAAGTATTATCTAAAATTTTGAATGAACCCGTGAATAAATATAATCTTAAATCAGTGTTAGAACGGCAGGGAAGTATAAATTTTTCTTTTGGTGATAAAAGTATCAATAGTCATATAATTGGCTGCGTCAACTTTGGTTCTGATCAGCATAATAATACTACTCCAGATCAAAGTCAGCCTAAAAATTCATATTCCCAGGACAATAAAGAACAATCTAAAATTAAAAAGTTACGAAAATTTGGCTTAAGCGATGAGCAAATTGCCGAGGTACTAGATCTACCCTTAGAAGTTGTTAATCTTGTAGAATCAGAAGAAGTAGAGACGTAGTATTCTACATCTCTACTTTCCTGGGTTAATCATTTTTATTTGAAAAAAATATATTTTTGATTTGAGACTCGCTATAATCAAGAAAGTTATTTATTAATTACCTGATCAATTAGGAATTAAATTGCGATCGCGAAGCGTGCCGGAGGCATATCGCACCCACTGCCGAAATCCTCGTCTTGCTGCACTATCTCCTATGGTTTTACTTTGTTGTAAAAACTGTAAAATTCCGCCTATAACTGGCAAATTTCCAAAGATCGGGCTAGTTTCTGTTAACAAGTATTCGCCTTGTTGTAAAACAAAAATTTGTAGTTTTCCTTCTGTATAAATCCACAATTCCGGTACGCCTAATCCTAAATAAGCATCGAGTTGAGTTTTTGAGGTAACATCGACTTCAATAGCTAAATCAGGAGGCGGATCAACGGATAAATTAACCCTTTGCTTACCGATCATTAAAGCAGCATTCTGAATATAAAAACAGTTATCGGGTTCGATCCCGGCTGTCATTTCTGGTCGTTTAAAAGTTGTCGATCCAAACGTTTGTGAATCTAACTCTAATTCATCCAATAGAATTTTTACAAAATCGCTAATGAGTTCTTTTTTTGTTTCATGTTCTGGTAATGGCATCCGAATTTCTAACACTCCTTGATAGTAAGCGACCCGTGAAGCGCGATGTTCTCCCATTTCCTCTAAAATGGCTTCAAATTCCTGCCAACTCACCTGACGCAAAGTTAGGTGTTGTCCGGGTTGAATATCAATTTGTTTTAATTCCAATGTAACAACCATTGCAGTCTCCCTAACTCGCTATTTTTGTTAATTCCAAACTGCCGTTAAATCCAAGATAAATCCCGGCAAAATATCTTCTCCTGATAAATTTGGGGGATGATTCAGTAATTCTACATTCTGATTTTTTCGATAAATTTCTACGGTTTTATTTTTCCGGTCAATTAACCAACCCAAACTAGCGCCATTTTCTATATATTCTATCATTTTAGCTTGTAATTTCTCTATTGAGTCATTTTTTGAGCGCAATTCTAATACAAAATCGGGGCAAATCGGGGCAAAGATTTCCCGTTCATCCTGTGTTAGTAAATCCCATCTTTCTTGACGTATCCAAGAGAGATCAGGAGAGCGAATGGGCTACGCCCACGCTTCGCGAACAGCACCATTGGGAAGATGAAAACCGGTTGAAGAATCAAAAGCTATTCCTAATTGATTTTGACGGTTCCATAACCAAAGTTGTCCGGCGATATCAAGATTTCGATTTCCGGTTTCGCTTCCTGTCGGTGGCATTATAATTAACTCCCCTTTAGCCGTTCTTTCTAATTGTAAGTCTCGATTTATTTGAGCCAACTGAACAAAATTTTCATGGGTTATTGATAGTATTAATGAGGGTGAAATATTGACGGCAAGCGGTTGTAAAAAGTTAGCTTGTGTCATGATTTTTTCCTATATATAGAGCGTGTTTACAAATTTTTTGTGTCTTTGTATCTTTGTGGTTAAATTAGGCTTGATCTTTTTCTATATTTGAAACCCAGTTTCAAGTAAAGATAGTTAGTTTCACTATTCAATCTTTACTCAAAAACTGGGTTTCAACCTCAAAATTTAGGGCTTTTAGAAAAATTAACTAACTTTAGAGGGTTGTTTTTTCTGAACAAAAAAGGCTTCCCGAATTTGTTCGGCAATTTGAGAACTGGTTAACCCTAAATCGGCAAAAGATTCCTTGGGTTCGGCATGATCAACTAAAATATCAGGAACCCCAAAACGCTTGACAGGAACCACAACATCATTGTCTAATAATGCTTCCGCAACAGCCGAACCAAAACCCCCCATTAAACAACCTTCTTCTATCGTCACGACTTTCCCAATTTGTTGAGCTAAAGGCGCAATTAATTCCGTATCCAAAGGTTTAACAAAACGGGGATTAATCACAGTCGCTTCAATGCCATGTTCACTGAGAATTTCTGCCACTTGCATGGACATATTCACCATAGTGCCATAACCGATTAATAACAGATCATCCCCATGTCTTAAAATCTCTCCTTTGCCGATGGGTAAGGGTTCCCAACCTTCTTCCATTAGAGGAACACCTAAACCCGATCCGCGAGGATAACGCATGGCAATGGGGCCCTCTGTATGCTCAATTCCGGTGACTAACATTCGTTGTAATTCGGCTTCATCTTTGGGAGCCATAATTACTAAATTGGGCAAACATCGCAGATAGGCAATATCATACATTCCCTGGTGAGTGGGGCCGTCTACTCCAACAATTCCCGCCCGATCTAAACAGAAGAAAACCGGGAGTTCTTGAATACAAACATCGTGGATAATTTGATCATAAGCCCGTTGTATAAACGTAGAATAAATCGCTACAACCGGGCGCATTCCTTCGGTAGCTAAACCCGCCGCCATGGTGACAGCGTGTTGTTCGGCAATACCCACATCAATATATTGTTTGGGCAGTTTTTTCTGGAGAATATCTAACCCAGTTCCCGTTGCCATGGCTGCGGTAATTCCCACAATTCGAGGGTCATTTTCCCCCAATTTAACTAAGGTTTCCCCAAAGACTTTAGAATAACTTGGAGGTTTGGGTTTACTCGCTGGAACAGCTTTTCCTGTGGCTAAATTAAAGGGGTTTTGAGCATGATAACCGACTTGATCTTTTTCGGCGATCGCATAACCTTTTCCCTTCACCGTGGCGACATGAACTAACACCGGCCCGGGTATTTTATGGGCTTGTTGAAAAGTATTAATTAATTCTTGTAAATCGTGACCATCAACCGGCCCCACATAGGTAAATCCTAATTCTTCAAACACCGCCCCGACTTTAGAAACTGCTAACCGTTTCATCCCTTCTTTCATTCGTTCCATTTCGGGGGTGAGGGCTTCTCCCACAAAGGGTAAATGCTTAAATTGTTCTTCTAAATTATCGGTTAAAAACTGAACGGGAGGAGACAAACGCATTTTATTCAAATAACGAGAAATTGCCCCCACATTGGGAGAAATTGACATCTCGTTATCATTGAGAACTACCATTAAATTGGTATGGGGTAAATGTCCGGCGTGGTTAATGGCTTCTAGGGCCATACCTCCGGTTAAGGCTCCATCCCCAATAATGGCGACGACTTTGAAGTTTTCTCCTTTGAGATCCCGGGCGATCGCCATTCCTAGCCCCGCAGAAATACTGGTAGAAGCGTGTCCGGCTCCAAAATGATCAAATTTGTTTTCACAGCGTTTTAAATAGCCTGCAACGCCGTCTTTTTGCCTTAAAGTATGGAAATTTTGATAACGTCCGGTGATTAATTTATGGGGATAGGCTTGATGTCCCACATCCCAAATCACTTTATCTCGATCTAAGTCGAGGGTTTGATATAACCCTAATGTTAGTTCCACAACTCCTAACCCTGGCCCTAAATGTCCTCCGGTGGCGGCAACGGTTTCTAGGTGTTTCTCGCGGATCTGGCGGGCAATTTGTTCGAGTTGGTGGATCGACAACCCATGGAGTTGATTGGGATGAGTAATTTCACTGAGGTGCATATTTGTTAAATGCCTGTATTTACTATAAATTTTATGGTAGCAGGGAAGACGGTGATGGAGTATGGACTGTTATAGAGTTGGGACTTAGATATTTTTTTCCCCTGGACTGCAAGCATTTTTACCCCAGGGGAAGAAATCGAGGATCTCAAAAAAATTTATAGGGCTAATACCTTGCTGGGTTTAAGCTGGGTATCGAGACTTTTAATATGGTTAACAAACCAATCTACCAACTCTCGCTTAACTTGATCCCGAATTAAATGTAAAGGGTACTTTTGCTCGATTTTATAATTAATATCTTGCAAGGTGGTTAAGAAATTAGCATGGGCTTTTTTATTGTCGCAAGCCACCGGACATCTATGGCTATTCATGCAGGATTCTTCATAATTAAAGTGATTATTGGTATACATTTTTAGAAATCCCATAATCGCTCGAAGTTCTTGATCACCTTTGTGATTATCCATGGCGGCTAATAGCTGATCCATTTGATCTAATAACTGTTCATGTTGACAGTCGAGTAAGGGAATACCAATTTTTAAGTAATTGTTCCATGTTCTCATGTTTTTATCCTAACTTGGGGGCTGGAGTGTTAACTTAAAGTGACCGTTTCCTGACCCAAGATTCTAACCCTTGATCGGCAACTCACCCCGGATTTTTAAGATAAATTTAATAATTTAATTTTAGTTATCTTCCCCTTGATTAATTTTAGTTTAAATTTCTCTAAAACCTCCTAATTATATAGGGTAAATTTATTTTTTACCGGTCAACCAATAGGTGGTCATTTCTCCTTTACCCTTAATAGAAATTATGCCCCGTTTTTGAAAATCATATTCATCTTTAATTCGGTGATAAGTGGCTTCTGTGACTTGAATTTGTCCAGGTTCACCGGAAGATTCCATCCGAGAAGCAATATTAACCGCATCCCCCCATAAATCATAAATAAACTTCTTAATTCCGATGACTCCAGCTACTACAGATCCGGTATTAATTCCAATTCTAATTTGAAATTGAGAGTCGATATTAAATCGTTCTAAAGGGACTTTAAATTCCGCCATGGCGGCTTGCATTCCTAGTGCCATATCGGCGATCGCTTCCGCATGATTGGCTTTGGGTAAGGGCAAACCTCCAACGACCATATAAGCATCACCAATAGTTTTAATTTTTTCTAATCCATGTTTTTCTGCTAGATGGTCAAAAATCGAAAACATTTCATTCAAAACACTCACTAATTCTATCGGCGGAATTTGAGAAGATAGGGGAGTAAATCCTACCACATCGGCAAATAAAATCGTCACTTCTTCAATCGCCGAAGCGATCGCTTTATTATCATGTTTGAGTTGATTGGCAATGACTTCGGGTAAAATATTTAATAACAATTGTTCCGATCTTTCTTTTTCTAACCTTAAATCGGCGGTGCGTTCTTCAACTCGTTGCTCTAATTCAGCATTAGTTTTTTCCAACTCATTAAAAGAGGCTTTTAACTGTTGGGTCATCGTATTAAAAGAAGTGGCTAAAATTCCTAATTCTTTAATCGGTTCAACGGGAATAGTTTGTTCTAATTCTCCACTGGCGATCGCTTGACTCGCTTGACTCAGACGGAAAATTGGGGTACTAATCCAACGGGCGGTAAAAATACCACATAAGGTGGCAACTAATAAGGCTACGATACATAATAAAATTGTTGTCTGAGTATTAGCATGAATTTCTGCCATAAAATCCGATTCCGGCACAACAACGATAATTAACCAATTAATTCCCCGTTGATCAGATAGGGGAGTGACTTGTAAATATTGTTGTTTGCCATTAATCTCAAAGGTCAGTTGAGTTGAGGTTTTAATCTGATCTAAATTCCCAAAATAGTTCAGTAAATAACGGGAGGTGGCTTGAGTTAAAATATCACTACTTTTAATTCCTTGAATCCGTTCGGTTTCCTTCTGTTTTTCGTGAACAATAAAGGTTTCTTCTAGGGTGGAGGTGGCGACTAAATATCCATTTCTTTCTAGGACAAAAGTTTGTCCGGTTTTGCCAATTTTTAAACGATTCAGAAATTGACTAATCCTTTCTAAGGTTAAATCGGTACTCGCTACTCCTAATACCTGTTGATTCCGATTATAAATCGGTTGGTTAGCAGAAATTACTAAAACTTTAGACCCAAAATAGGCATAAATTTCACTCCAAACGGGTTTTCCGGCTTTCACCCCCGCTTCATACCAAGGACGAACTCTAGGATCATAATTTTCTCTGACACTTAATAATTCATTGCGATCGCCTTGATCATTTGTTAACCATTTATGGAATTTTCCGGCGGTGCTTTTATCCACAATATCAAATTCGATCGTACCGTCATCATTGCGATTAGCACCTACATAATAACCATTTTGTAATCCAATCCCAATATAACTCGCGGTTTTAAATTGTTTTAACTGACTCCAGAGATACTTTTCCATCTGGGGAACATTATCAACACTAATTAATCCCATTCTCAGGGTATCAACATTAATTTGATTGATGACGTGGGGGGTTTCTAAATAGGTATTAAGTTCCTGTTGGATACGGTTGCTTAATTCAATTCTTAATTGAGTGGCTAAATCATTAACGGCGATCGAACCATTTCTAAAAGACAACCATCCCGTTAGTCCGACGGATGCAAAAATTTGGATCAGAAAAGGAACCACAAAAACCACCCGCAGGGATAGTTTAGGTGCTTTTTTATTGAATCCTAATAGACGACGAGATAAAGATGCCATAGTGATTGCCCCTGACGCCAAAATCAACGATTCGCACCTAATCCCATTAATTAGCGGTGATTGCCTTGATTTTAACCAATAATTATTGGATTTGGGTAGTTAATTTCTCGCCTAGTTTGGGCTCTGTCCCTTTGAGAATTCGCTCAATATTACTGCGGTGTCGCCAGATGACGTAAATTCCCCCGGCGATCGCAAAAATTTGATAGGGTAAGGGTTCCCCAGTAACGATCATTAAAATAGCAATTCCCATCGCCCCGGAAATTGAACTTAAGGAAACAATCCGAGAAATTGCTAAAACCAGGGCAAAAATTCCTAGGGTTGCTAGGGCTAATTTCCAATCTAAGGCGAATAAAATGCCCAGACTAGACGCTACGGATTTTCCTCCTTTCCAGCCGATCCAAATGGATTTGGTATGACCAATAATTACAATTAATCCAGCTAGAATGGCTATCCAATATTGTAATAGATCAGGATATTGAATTTGTGCATTTGTAGCTATTTCAGAGGTAAAAGAGAGGGAATAAGTCCAAAAAACCAGAAAAACCGCTAAGGTTCCCTTTAAAATATCAATCAATAAAACCAGTAAGGCTGGGAATTTTCCCAAGGTTCGCAGGACATTGGTGGCTCCGGTGGAACCGGAACCCTCAGCCAACAGATCAACCCCATAAAACCAACGTCCGATGGCGTATCCCGTGGGGATGGAACCTAGGAAATAGGCCGTTACTAATAATCCGGTATTAATTAATAACCATTCAATCATGTTTAAAAGACCGTTATTTTCAAGTTACTGGAGTTGTTAAAACCGTTCAACCGGTTGTTGTTGAGTTTGGGGGTCGGGGGCCAGTGCCAACCATAGGGGAAATTGTAGTAAAGATAGACTGATTCTATCTTCCATATCATCAATAATGATGAAGGGTAAGCGTCCCTCTTTCACCAAGCGATCGGCTTTTTGAGAGAGGACTTCCGCTTCTTCAAATAAAACAATTCCCTGTTCTGGGCCAAAGTCTCGACGGTCAATCCCTAAACAATCCTGTAGACCGCGGCGCCATTCCCCCAACCGTTCGGGACTATTGGCTAAAACCAGGGTTCTTAGGCGG
>DATNRE010000516.1:0-13337 GCA_036703685.1 Candidatus Obscuribacterales bacterium | reverse complement strand
GATGGCCAAAAAATATCACGTATTCCTATTGTAACTCCCGATGGTAACAAAGGAATTATATCGATAAAAAAAACTGTTACATCAGAATTCTGAAAACATCTATGGCTACCATCGAAAAAAACAATATCATTTTCCGTAATCTCAGAAAATACTGACAAATCGACTTCTTCAAGAGGATATCTAATAATTGTATTACTTATTTCATCTATTTCCGCTCTAGGTTGTGGATCAATTGATGTAATTTGGGTGGGCAGCAGATGATCTTGAATTGCACGACGGGCAAATTTAGTCGAGTTGCCTGATCCAATCTCAATGTATCTATTTGGTTTTCTGGATGCCAGCATTGTGTAAAGACTCATGGCATCTAATGGAGGAAACCAACCGTTGATCCACTGGGGGAGTAAGACATCAGTAGATTCCAATGGGATATTAAAATAATTAGCTGTATAACTAGCGATTGTTTCAATAAATTCCAACTGGAATTCTAAACGATGTGTAAATATTGCCTCGATATGTTTTGCAACCGGCTTCCCATGTCCATATCTGACTTCAAATTTCGGCGGATAATTAATTTTAAGTTCATGTGTCATAAATTATTGTTTGGCTCCAAAGTAAAAGGGTTATAAGCGTTATAATAATCTTTAATATCTTAACATTTATATGGTTGATTTGACCCAACATCTGTTTGATAAATTAAATCACTATTGTCCACTTTCTATCTATCCCAATAATTCATTCCATAAATCTAAATAAAAACCATGTATAATTACAGCTATATCATTTTTATTATCTAAATTTAATTGATATAAATTTTTGTAAAAGAAAGTAGGACTGTGTTTGTTTAAAAGATTATAATATCTCCTTTCAGTTTCCAAATCCATGTTAATCTCACGATGAGGTAAAGGAGTTTTTGAGAGATCAAAAGAAGAAAAAATTTCTTTGATCGCCTTCTCAAAGTTTCCCAACTGCTCCAGAGCATCCTCCACATAGCAGTTATCTAAATCAAAATCTAGGCTCTGAGGATTGGCACTTCGGTAAGCAGCGATCGCTTTCTCCAATTCACCCGGCTGAGATTCTACCTGAACAACAGCATTATGAGTAACTCCTTTTTGCTTAAACGGTGGTTTCTCTTGTACAGCAAAACTCAACTCATTGGTTAGTGATGCTTTTGCTTCCAAAGGTTTTTCCAACTTCTCCAACAACAACTCCAATTCCTTCTGCAACCAACCTGCCGACGGTTTCAATTCAATCGCTTTCCGATAAACTTGAACCGCTTCATCCAATCGCCCCAACTTCCCCAAGGTCTCCCCCAAATTCTGATAAGCACCATAAAACTGCGGATTTTGCTCGATCGCCTGCCGATAAACAATCACTGCTGCCTCTAACTTTCCTTCTCTTAACAGTTGGTTGGCTTGCTGAAAGGCTGTCACCGTCATAAATTCTGCACTCTCAAAAATAAGGGTTGTTAGTTTGGGGTTTGGTCAACATAGGGTATCCTATCATAATTTAAACCTAGAAACCGATAGGCACGATTGACACGAGGACGATTAATCTGTACAAGGGTTCCTGGGTTCTAGGATTTCCGTTGTTCACGGCTTTGCAAATCTGTCTTTACAGACTGCACAAACACTTTAGAACGCTCCAAATCCGCTTGAATCCGCTGTAACTTCAACTGTATGCCCTCTAATCCTGAGTCAGCACCCTGTTGAGGCAGGGAAACCTCCATAACAGAAGCATCTGATCCCAATTTAACCATGACTTCTGCCATTTTAACCAGACTCTGATCCCGTAAAATCCCATATATTGTTAACTGGTCTTGCTGATCAATTATTTTACTCAAATCTAGGATGGCTCGAAACCCACTAATTCCGGCTTCTGCCACTTGAGGATAATTGATCAGAACATCAGGACGAGGAACATTCACCGCAATGGTTTTCAGCACTCTCCCCTGAGCTACAACTTCAACGGCGATCGCCGGGGATTTTTTTCCCAAAACCCAACCCCGAAACTCAACCTCCTTCGCATTAATTTGAACTCCTGTTTCCGGTGTATCCAGATTGAACGCTAGTAACCCTTGAGACTCGATAACAGGAACATTAATCACTTCTTGAATGTCAATTACTTTTTTCATTTCTGGCAGCTAAATCCTGAGTTATCCATCAAAAATTGTCTTCTTATTTTACAGCATTCTAATCAATAATCAAAGCCTAATCCAAAAGAATTACTGGTTTTATCCCTTGGTTAGAAACTCAACCCGATGATGTGCTAATCTTACTTTAGAATCTCAAAGTAGTTTTGGTGGATATTTCTCATAAGGAGAGCATTAATAATGGAACCAGAATATGCCACAACTAATGATTGGTACAAATCCAATCACCCTAAATTAAAAATATATCCGGGTCAATGGATAGCTTATACGAATAAAGGCGTGATTAGTCACGATCGCGATTATCGAAAAATGAAAGATGGTATTCCCTCGGATACACCTAAATTGAGTTATACAATTGATCGCATACATGAAAGCGAATTTATTGAGCCTGTTAAGTTTTATCCAGTAAGAATGCGATCGCTAAAATGACATTATAGATAGATTTAAAATTAACTATCCTAACACAATCGCCATTTTTCCATGGAAGAATTGCTGTTTTTAATTCTGTAAAATTAGACATAATTTCATTGATTTAATTGTTTTAAATTAATATTGAAGCCCTGAAGGGCTTACTACGAGTGTCGGGCTTCTACCATCATTCTGACAACATCTGGCATTTTATATTGGGCTTTCCATCCTAACTTTTCTTCTGCTTTAATGGGATTCCCTCTGCCCACAGCAATATCCGTAGGTCGCAATAAATTACTATCAGATTTCACATAATCTTGCCAATTTAAACCCACACAAGTAAAGGCAGATTCAATAAATTCGGCTAAAGAATAGGTTTCCCCTGTGGCAATTACATAGTCATCTGGTTCTTGCTGCTGCAACATTAAATACATGGCTTCTACATACTCTGGAGCCCAACCCCAATCTCGTTGAATTGAAATATCCCCTAAATAAAGTTTATCCTGTTTTCCGGCTGCAATATCAATCGCGGCTTTAACAATTTTTTGGGTAACAAATCGTTCAGGACGCAGGGGAGATTCATGGTTAAATAAAATCCCAGAACAGGCAAATAAACCATAGGCTTCTCGATAGTTGGCGACTTCCCAAAAAGCCGTTGCTTTAGCTACAGCGTAGGGACTGCGGGGGCGAAAAGGAGTATTTTCATCGGCAGGTAGTCCTTTTGTATCACCAAAAGATTCACTAGAACTAGCGTTATAAAGTTTAATTTTAGCCTCGGTAAATCGAATCGCTTCTAATAAATTGAGAGTTCCTGTTGCTATACTTTCTAAGGTTTCTACAGGCTGTTCAAAAGATAATCCTACTGAACTTTGACCAGCTAAATTATAGACTTCATCGGGTTTAACTTTCGTCAAAATTTGCAATACACTTCTAAAGTCCGTGAGACTCATGGATTCTAATTTGATTTTTTCTCGAATTCCTAAACGGGTTAAATTCCGAAAGGAAGACATTTGAGCATCTCGTGATGTGCCATAAACCGAATAACCTTGTTTTAATAAAAGGTCAGCTAAATAGGTTCCATCTTGTCCTGATATACCACAAATTAATGCTGTTTTCATATCCTAATTCACTCGTTTATGTTGTATCTAATGCTCGTAGTAAGCCCTTCAGGGCTGCAATATTAATTCAAAACAATTAAATCAACGGCTCGTAGTAAACCCTTCAGGGCTTCAATATTAATTCAAAACAATTAAATCAACGAGCAACAATACCGAGAATTCTTTGCATTGCATATTTCCATTCAGGAGATTGACTTAAGGTAGAAGCATCCAAAGGATAGTTTTTGTAATTGGATAATCGCACAAAATCATTTACCCATTCTAACACGGCTTCGGTGACAAATTCAAAGGGAGAGTATTTTAAGGATTGTTCAAGAAAGTTAACCATTTGAGAGAGATTTCCTTGGGTATAATGATACCAAGCATTCCAAAGAAGGGACGAATATTTGAGACGATGATTTAGATATTTTACTTCAGTGTTAGTTAAAGGTAAATGACTCAAGCTATTTTCTTCGGGGGAAGTTAAAGCAATTTCTATAATTTCTAGGGTTTGTTTTAACATCCGATCTTCTTTAAAAAGTTCTTCCGCCCGTTTTTTAGATACTACACCCATTTTAGATAATAACAGAGGATTAACGGCTAATTCTTGTAAAGTTTCAACGAGATCAGTAACCGTTTTTTCGGGATCAATATTAGGATCATTTAAGAGTTTTCCTGTGTCTCCTAAACCTTCGGGAATGCCCCCCGCAGCCGAGGCAATAATGGGTAATCCTTTTGCCATGGCTTCCATAATTGCAAAGGAGGGAGCGGCTTCTGCTAGGGAGGTTAAGATAAAGATATCACAGGCATCTAACCAGTCAGGAATATCCCACCTTTGTCCTAAGAATATGACGTGATCGCTAACACCTAAATGCTCAACTTTTTGTTTTAATTCGGGTTCTAAATTATGATCACTTCCCTCTCCTGTTCCTGCCCAAACAAAGTATAATTTTTCCCAGATAGAAGTGTGTTTTAATTGGGCGATCGCTTCTAACTGAAACCGATGTCCTTTTATTGGGGCTAACCGGGCAGTTGTTAAGCACATAATTCCATCTTCAGGAATCCCAATTTCTTGCCGCAACCGTTGACGAGTGGTTAAATTAGGCGAGGCAAAATATTTTTCTGATCGCCCATAATAGACTACATTTCCTTTATCTTTGGGTAAGCCAAATTGGTCTTGTAAAATCTGGAGATGTTCGTAAGCTGCGGTATTGAAAGTCCGGGCTAATCCATATTGATATAATACTCCTTTGGCGTAGGGAATACCATCTCCCATGGTAAAATTAATATGTTCGGGCATGGCTAATCCCAAGGCAATCATATAGGGAATATGGCGTTGAATTGCGATTTGTTTAGCGGCAAAATGGGAGTAAGGCCAGCCATCACTAAAAATAATAAAATCGGGTTTTATTTCATCATAAAGAGCTTCCGCATCTTGGGTATTTCTGAGAATTCTAGGCAAATCTTGACTAGTGCTATAGTCTAACCAATATTGCTGTATTCCTAACTCTTTTTCCTCCTCAACTAAGGGGTTATCGTGTTTGGGTCTAACGGCCGTTACCTGATAGCCTAATTTTGCCAATTCACAAAGAATTAAATGATCATATTGTGCTAAACCCCCAATACCAGGATCGTCAGTATTAATTAACAGAATATGGGGTTTATTCAAGGGAGGAGTTAGGGTTGGTTTAGGTTGAGAGGTAAGTTTTGGATTCATAATTTTATGGATAATAGATTGCCATTCCTGAGATTGAATTAAATCATAAGTATCTATTTTTTCCCCATAGTCTGATGCGATATTTTGAAAGGCATCAAGCCATTGAGAAATCGTTTCTGTCAGAGGGAAAAAAGTATATTCTAGGGATTTCTCTAAACAATATATCATTAATTGATGATAATGATCTCGATACATTCGCCAAGCTAACCACACCCAACGATCATAACTTTCTTTTCGACGTAACTGACGAATTTTAGCGGGCAGATCGGGATGGTCAAAAAATTGATCCATAATAATTCCCGTATTTTTAATAACTTTTAATCCCCCCGACATTAAGTTATTGTCATGTTGACGGTAACAAGCATGAATTTCTTTTAACCAAACAGTTTTACATCCCATTAAGGATAAACGTAGAACAAAATCTAAGTCTTCAGTAGGGGGATAACGATGATCAAATCCTCCCACTTTTTCCCACCATTCTCGGCGCAAAATCATAGCACTTGGGCGTACACATTTATGCAAAACCCAAGTTTCTAAATTTAATTCTGGTGCATTTAACCAAGGCATAATTACACTAACTCCAATGCCTTTTTGATTAACAACACACCAACCACTTTGGATAAAATCAATAGTTGGATCACCATCAAAAATAGCGACCTGTTCAGCTAGTTTTTGAGGGAGGAAAAAATCATCCCCATCTAAAAAGGCTAAAAATTCTCCTTGAGCTATTTCACAACCGTGATTTCTAGCTTTTGCTGCTCCTTGATTGTCTTGATAGATATATTGAATTACGGGAAAAAAGGGCTTTAAAATTTCTTGGGTTTGATCTTGAGAGCCATCATTAATAACAATAACTTCATAATTAGTATAGGTTTGTTCGAGAACACTTTTTACACATTGTTCAATATATTGGTCACAATTATAGGCAGGAATAATCACACTCACCCTAGGGTTGTTTTGGGGAATATTTTCTGTTATTAATTGTTTCCATTCCGGTAAGTTATAGAATTTTTCTAAATCAAGTTCATAACCATAACCTTGACAATAGCCCATGAATCGATGTACCCAGTCAGAAATAGTAATTGCTACGGTATAAGGAGTATAAAGTAAAGATTTTTGGAGAAATTTAGCCATTTCTTGAGGATGATGGGTATGATATAAATGCCATGCCATCCAAGTTAAAGTTTCATATCGAGCTGGTTTTTCGAGTCGAAGAATTTCGTCAGATAAATTGGGCTGATTAAAAAAATGATCATAAAGTTCTATCATTAAATTGGCTCTTTCTCTAGCTTTTTGATGAGAGACAGTTTGCTGATGTTGCCGATAATTAACGGTGATTTCAGGAAGCCAAACGGCTGTATATCCTTGTAATGCTAAACGCCAAATAAAATCAACATCATCGACTCCATTAAACTGAGAATTAAAGCCTCCAACTTGCTGCCAAGATTCTCGCCTAAACATCAAAGAGCTAGGTAAAATTGGAGTATTTTTTATCCAATTTTCCAGAGTTAAATCGGGTAAATTATCCCAAGGTTTAATATCGGAAATTTGATAATTATTTTGATCAACTAAACGCCAGCCACTATTAACAATAGCTACATTGGGGTTGGCATCAAAACAGGCAACTTGATGGGCTAATTTTTGGGGTAAAAATACATCATCTTGATCGAGTAACGCAATCAATTCTCCTCTAGCTTCCTGAATTCCTCGATTTCTAGCGGCGGCAACTCCCTGATTAGATTGAGTAATATAATGAATTAAAGAAGGATCTTGCCTTGTTTCTAAATAGTGTTGTATAATATTGGGTGTATTATCAGTTGAGCCATCATCGACGATAATAATTTCATAGTTTGAGTAGGTTTGACTTAAAACACTATCGATGGCTTGGCTAAGGTAGCGATCGCCATTATAAGTAGGAATAATAACACTAACTCGAGGATATGAACTCAACATAAATTTAACATTTTAGTGAATCAATTTGTTATTATAAGTCTTATTGAGATCGATGATCAATTGTTTTAACAAAAGTCAATTGAGGCGCAATGACAAAAAATAAGCCATCGGGAAAACATGATAACTTTGGAACTCCCCCCAAGTCTGTAATGATACCCAATTTAGGGGGAAAAAATATGCAGACCCTAAAACCCGTTAAATGGACTCCCGTTAAACTGATTTTATTCTTAATTTTTGTATTTGGGCCCTACGGTGGTTTATTATATGTAGCCAGTGGGATTTCTCAAGTTTTATTAATTTATTTACTAGCAATTCCTGCTATTGCGGGTTTAGTATTTTATTTGGTGTATCAATTGACCAAAGGTTAAAAATTATCAGAATAAAGTTCAATGAGTTTTGATTCTAACTGCTTACAACCAGACCCCATTTCAGCTTCCAGTTTATATGAACAGGCGGAAGTTTATAGAAGTAAAGGAAATTGGGAAGAAGCGATCGCACTTTATCAAAAAACTATCGAACTTGATCCTAATTTTTCTTGGGCATATCACCAACTCGGGGATATTTTTTCCCAGCAAAATAAATGGATAGAAGCTATTGTTGCCTATCGTCAAGCGATCGCCCTTAACCCTGACTTTTCCTGGTCTTATCATAACCTAGGGATGGCGTTAATTCAACAGAAACAATGGGATCAGGCAATTTCAGCTTACTCTAAAGCTATTAAACTAAACCCTGATTTTTGTTGGTCATATTATTATTTAGGAGAGGCTTTTCATCATCAGCAAAATTGGCAAGAATGTGTTACTGCTTATTTTCGAGCTTGGAAGCAAAACCCTGATTTATTAGAAAGTGTCAATCAAATTGGAGTCATGCTTCAAGCTCAAATTAAAAAAGGATTAGATACTGTAATTAATGAGTATGGTCTAGCTATCAATCAACCTGATGATTTTGCACCCTGTATCAAATTAGCAGAACTCCTCATTCAAAAAAATTATGGGTTTGCAGCCCTTACATTATATCATATTGCCTTAAAAATTCAACCCGATAATTTAGATATTTCTCAAAAAATAGAAACACTTTTAGACCAAAAAAAAGTTTTAGATCAAGAGGTTAAACAATGTCAGGATGCTGTTGAACTGAACCCCCATAATCCTCAAGTCTATTATAACTTAGGAATGGCGTTAACCCGCAACCAACAGCCAAATGAAGCAGTTTTTAGCTATCTCAAATTTTTAGAACTTAAACCTGATCTTTATCTTTGGAATTATCAAAATATTGTAGATTTTATTCAAGCAGAAAACCAACTCAGTCAAGCTATTCATATTTTCGATCAAGCCTTAGAAAAAAATCCAGAATCCTCTATTTTATATTTGAATTTAGCCGTATTATATACTGCTCAAGGAGATTTACAATCTGCGATTAAATATAATTATATTGCGGGTCAAAAAATTATCCCTAAATTCCGCCCACAATGGCAAAATATTTCCGAAACATTACAACCGGTTAATCACCTAGATTACTTAATTATTGGAACCCAAAAAGGAGGAACAACTTCCTTAAATTACTATCTCTCTGAACATCCGAATATCATGTCTTCAATGATTAAAGAAATGCCCTTTTGGTCAAATCAAATTGATCGAGGTTTAGAGTGGTATTTTTCTCATTTTCCCCCTATTCCTCCTAACTATCATTGTTTAGTAGGAGAAGCCACACCCATAAACTTTAATTCTCCAGAGGTAGCTGAAAATTTAGTTAAATTTTTTCCGAATGTTAAGTTAATTTTATTATTAAGAAATCCCATTGACCGAGCGGTTTCTCACTATTATCACTGGTTAAGTTTAAAATGGGAATTATCCTCTTTTGACGAAGTAATTCAACGGGAAATCGACCAATTAGAGGATCAAACTATTGATTTTTGGACAAAACTTAATGACTCAACATTCCAAGGTTATTTAGCTAAAGGGCTATACATTTATTTTATAGAAAAATGGATCAAAATATTTCCTAGAGAACAGTTTTTGATTTTGAGCAGTGAAGAATTTTATGCAAACCCTGACCAGGGAACAATAAAAGTCCTTAATTTCTTGGGTTTACCCGAATATCATCTTTCAAGCTATCATCAATATAATACCCGACCCTATCCGCCCATATCTGAATCAACTCGGAGATTACTCAATGATTATTTTCAGCCTTATAATCAGAAATTAGAAGATTGTTTGGAAATGCAGTTTAACTGGAATTAGATTGAGTTTATCTTTCCATAATCACGCTGTTGAATTAAATCCTGATTTTGAGTAATCACCCACTAAAATAACTTGCATAGGGTTAAAAGAGTGAAAAATTATGATTAAATCTTGGATGGTCATTGGAGGAGTGGCATTTTTAGTCGCCTTAGCCAATAATATTGTTTTAACCCCTGATGATATCCGATGGTTTAACCGTTTAACCCGTCCCAGTTGGTTAACCTTTGAAAAAGCAATTCCTTTAATTTGGACAATCGTTTTTATTGCGGGGGCTTGGTCAGCAATTTTAGTCTGGGAAACCGAGCCCGGACTATCCCAAACCTGGGTATTAATGGGATTTTACCTATTATTAGAATTAGTGATTTTGTCCTATACCCCGGTAATGTGTAAAGCCAAAAGTTTACGCATCGGAACAATATTAGGCGGGACGGGTTTTATTTTAGGGTTGATGTTAATGGTCAGTGTTTGGCCAGTGTCTCAAACCGCAGCCTATTTACTCCTTCCTTTTGTCCTGTGGAGTCCCATTGGAACCTATACCACCTGGGCGATGCTCCCACTCAACCCCGCAGATGCTTAAACACAGACCAGCCACCTACTATGGGTTAAATAATAGGTGGCTGATCTATAGCCATAGAAGCCGCAAGCCTAAACTTAAGATAAGGACAAAGTACGACGTTTAGTGGTCATCCGATAGGCTTCGATAATATCGCCCATCGCCCAGTCATTGAAGTTATCCAAGGCGACACCGCATTCGTAACCGGCGTTAACTTCCTTAGCATCCTCTTTCATCCGTTTCAGGGAGTCGAGGACACCTTCATGAACCACCTCATTTTTCCGACGAACTCGGATTTTACAGTTCCGAACCACTTTACCCGAGAGCACATAACAACCCGCAATGGTATTGCGTCCCACGGGGAAAATCGCCCGAACTTCCACTTGACCCAGATGTTCTTCCACCAGTTCCGGCTCTAATAGCCCTTCCATGGCAGCCTGGACGTCATCTAAGAGGTTGTAAATGATATTGTAATCGCGGATATCTACTCCGGCGCGATCGGCTGCTTGGCGAGCGCCATGGGCTAAGGTGGTATTGAATCCTAGTAAGACCGCATTACTGGCCGACGCTAAGTCAATATCCGTTTCCGTAATTTCACCCGGAGCCGCTAACAGCAATTGCAGTTCCACTTCTTTCTGAGGCAGTTTCTTCAGGGCGCTGACAATGGCTTCCACAGACCCTTGAACATCCCCCTTGAGGATCAAGTTCAGTTCTTTTAACTCACCCTCTTGAGCACGGGCGGAGAATTCACTCAGACTGATCCGACCCTTGATTAAACGGGTTTCCCGTTTGGTTTCTGCCCGTTGGGTAGCCAAGGCCGAGGCTTCTTTTTCACTTTCAAAGACCTCGAATTCATCTCCGGCCGCCGGGACATCCCGCAGACCTAAGACCTCAACGGCAAAGGAAGGACTGGCATTATCGACGCGCTCGCCTCGGTCATCCACCATCGCCCGGACTTTACCCAGGACTGAACCGGCCACCACAATATCCCCAACTCGCAGAGTACCATTTTGTACCAACAGCGTTGCCACCGGGCCCCGGGACTTGTCGAGGTGAGCCTCAATAATCGTTCCTTTCGCTGCCCGGTCGGGGTTGGCATAGAGATCTTCGACCTCCGCCACTAATAGAATCATTTCCAGCAGGGTATCGAGGTTTTCGCCCCTGATGGCACTGACTGGAACCATAATCGTGTCGCCGCCCCATTCTTCGGGAACCAGGGCAAATTCCGTTAGCTCCTGTTTCACCCGATCGGGCTGGGCACCTTCCTTATCAATTTTGTTGATAGCAATAATAATCGGGACTCCCGCAGCCTTAGCGTGGCTAATGGCTTCAATGGTTTGGGGTTGGACACCATCATCGGCGGCCACCACCAGAATTGCCACGTCCGTAACCCGCGCCCCCCGGGCACGCATGGCGGTAAAGGCTTCGTGACCCGGAGTATCGAGGAACACCACTTGCTGGGTTTGACCCTCATGTTCCATATCGACATGATAGGCCCCGATGTGTTGGGTAATGCCCCCGGCTTCCCCTTGAGCCACTTTGGTTTCGCGGATGGCATCGAGCAGGGTGGTTTTCCCGTGATCTACGTGACCCATGATTGTCACCACCGGAGGACGCCGTTGCAAATGCTCCAGATCTTCGGCGTTGAGCATATTGTCGGGCTTGATTGCACCGGATTTGAGTTTTTCGTTTTCAACTTCAACGCCAAGGTCTTGACAAATTAACAGAATTGTGTTGTAGTCCAGGGTTTCGGTAATATTAACGGCAATCCCTTGGGAAAACAGGCGTTTGATAATTTCCGTTTCCGGTAGGATTAAGGCTAAGGCCAGTTCCTGAACCGTCATTGGCCCAGGTACGATCACTTTCTCCGGCCGTTCAGCCTTGGGTTTGGCCTCCGTCCGGCGCGAATTTCCACCGGAAGAACCCGAACCCCGACTGGGGGCTGGTTTTTTCGGTCTAGCCGTTGTCGCCGTCACATTTTGGCCTGGGCTGGATTTCGGTTTGGGAGGACGGGCCAGGGAGACGCTGATCATGGCATTATTGGCATTCAGCAAAGACAACGCATTCAGTTCATCGTCATCGTCTTCATCCAAGGAGGGTTTGGCCCGTCGCTTGGCTTTGAGTTTAGCTGCCTTGGCTTTAGCGGGATCTACAACTTCTTCTTCTTCCTCCTCCCATGCGCCGCCTCGTTTTCCGGGGCGTGGGGGGTTGGGTCGATTTAAGGTGACAGCCCGTTTTGGCCGTTTGACTAAATCATCGGTAGTAGAAGTGGGTTCCTCCTCCGCGCTCTCGGTCGATTCTCCATCCTCATCAATAACCTGAGCGGGTTTACGCGCGGCCGGGGGTTGCAAATCCGAGATAGATCGGGGTCTGGGACTGCCAATCTCTTTACGCGGCGGTCTTCTGGCTTCTGAGTCCCTTTCTTTCCCTTCGGAGGTCGTCTGTTGAGACTTGGGCGTGGGTTTTTCGGGAGATTCGGTTTTGGCTCTGGACTCAACGGGTTTAGGCGTTGGTTTATTTGTCTTCAAAACCGGCTTGTTTTTAGAAACTGGTGCGGGCTCAGGGCTCAGGGTGGCAGTCACGGGAACCGGCCCGGCGGGTCTGACAGGCGGCGGAGACAGGGGTGCGGGTTCGGCTAGAGATAAATCCTGTTCGGCCGTTTCTATTTCCCCTGGGGATGCTAACCCAGCCGTTTCCTCAGTTGCTGAGGCAAGATTTTCGGCTGTTGTCGGGGAAGATTCCGTTTCTGCTGGAGCCGAAGCATTGGGTTTTGATAATACAGGTCGATTTAACGTGGGTTTCACAGGCGCTTTTGAAGAAACAAGTGATTTAGGTGGGGTGGCAACGGAAGTTGAGTCAGAGGAACTGGCCTCATCGTAGGGGGGGGAGGACTCGAAGCTCGACCGAATTTTGGGCTTCTGGATCTCTAAAATTTCTTGCCGTTTTTTGTCGCTGGGTGCGGTCGCTGATAATTTCCCATTAGGTTGCGATCCCGGCGCTTTTCCTTCAAGCTGACCCGGGTTCGGATGAGTTGCGACGTATTTTTCAATGCGTTCTTTATCTGATTCTGAAATCGTGCTACTGTGGCTTTTAACCGAAATATTTAGCCGTTCACACACCGCTAAGATGTCCTTGTTATCCAAATTAAGTTCCCGTGATAGTTCGTAAATTCTGACTTTGGCGTTGTTCATCCACTGACCCCTCTTCTTACCTACCCATG
>DATNRE010000515.1:0-1615 GCA_036703685.1 Candidatus Obscuribacterales bacterium | reverse complement strand
ATTCAGACAGCCAGATAATAGCCGTGATTTATTGGCCAATCAAAGAGTTAAAATTTATGAACCCAACCCAATCCACAGGATTCTAACCCAGAGAGAAAGTCCCATCGGATGTTTTTATAATTTTTAACTCAATTAATGTTAAAATTTCCGCCTGTCTAATCATCAATAACAAAGCTGTTTAAGATTTAAACTACCTACTTCTGAGGCTGAAACTCCTGACTGGCTTAGATACCCTAAAAGACTTTGATCCTTAACCACTGATCGGTCTGCTCCTTACAGAAACAGACGCGCCCTTGCACGTCTAGCTCACTAATAACCGATAACTGATCAATGATTTAACGGAACATACTGCTCACGGAGCTATCTTCATGAATTCGCCAAATCGTTTCACCGACTAAATTAGCAACGGACAAAACCTTTAACTGATCAAACTGTTTTTCAGGTACGATCGGAATCGTATTAGTCACAATTACTTCTTCAAGTAACCCACCGGATAGGCGTTCCACGGCGGGGGGAGAGAACACCGCATGGGTGGCACAGGCGTAAACTTGACGTGCCCCTTCTCGACGCAATAAACGGGCTCCCTCGGAAATTGTACCGGCCGTATCAATCATGTCATCGACTAAAACGGCGGTTTTACCCTTAACATCACCAATCACATTCAGAACTTCGGCAACATTATGGGCTTGACGGCGTTTATCAATAATCGCTAAAGGAGCGTCATTGAGTTTTTTAGCAAAAGCTCTAGCCCGGGCGACTCCACCGACATCGGGGGAAACAACGACCAGATCGGGTAATTGTTTGCTGATCAGGTAATCTAAAATTACCGGAGAACCGTAGACATGATCAACGGGAATATCGAAATACCCTTGAATTTGGGCCGAGTGTAAATCCATGGCCAGAATCCGACTAGCACCCGCTTCAGTAATCAGGTTAGCCACTAATTTTGCGGTGATTGACTCGCGACCTGCGGTTTTGCGATCGGCTCTAGCATATCCGTAATAGGGGATAACGGCTGTAATTTGGCGGGCAGAAGCCCGTTTACAGGCATCGATCATGATCAATAACTCCATCAGGTTGTCATTGACCGGATAGCAGCAGGGTTGGATCAAATAAACATCACAGCCTCGAATAGATTCTTGAATCTGGATGTAAATTTCTCCATCGGCGAATCGCTTACGAACCATTGGCCCTAAGTCAATTCCTAAATAACGGCTGACCTCTTGGGAAAGAGGAACATTTGCCGAGCCTGAAAATAGTCGTAACCGACCATGATCAGCAACCAATGGCTCAGAGTAAGGAAGGGGTAATATAGCAGAACGGATCACGGCGAACCCTCACAGTTCATTCACAGTTCATTTGTCACAATTTTATCATGTATTTATCAGTAATCGGTAATCACTAATCAGTAGTTCGTAGTCAGTTTTAACCGTTAGGATTGTGCCTAAGCCCTATAATATAAGGGATTAATTTTTTTTATTAGTGGTTTTTTCCAATACTCATCTCCATTTACGCATGACTCAAACTGCTATTCCCGTTGGAACAATTTTGCAAAACCGTTACCGCTTGATTAGCATTTTAGGTCAGGGGGGGTTTGGTCGTACCTATTTAGCTG
>DATNRE010000514.1:0-13385 GCA_036703685.1 Candidatus Obscuribacterales bacterium | reverse complement strand
GAGGCGGGTTTACGGGGTTATGGCAGCGCCGGGGAACTCCCCGGTCAAATCTCCGGTATCGAACTATCCCTGGCGGTGATAGTTGCCCCCACTTCCCGCCCCCTGGTGTTTTGTTTAAGAGAACGTCAGGGAATTGTATTGTTTCATATTGCCTTAACATATTATATTCAAGCCACTCTCAATCCCAACTTAGTCCAGGTTTTATTAGCAGAAGCTAAACGCTATTTTGAGCAAAGTCAGCAAATTTTTAAACAAGCTGGACGTCCTGATTTACTCGCAGGAGTGATTTCCCATTTCGGTGAAGTATTACAACGCTTACAATTGTGGGAAATGTTAGAAGAATTAGCCCTGGGTGGCATAAAAATGCACTTAGTTTATGGAACCTCCAGTCAATTAGCCCAAGATTATGTGTTTATGGCGGAGGTAGCCTTAAAAAGATCGGAATGGCATCGGGCATTAGTCTTAGCAAAATTGGCTTTAGCGATTTTACCTTCGGTGAAACCTACGGTGAGTCAAGGACAGTGTTTATTATTATTAGCCCGTTGTTATCAACATCAGGGAGAATGGCAACCCGCCAAACAGAAATTAGAATTAGCCCTAGCTCAAATTGAACCCCAATATAATCCCCAGTTGTATTTAGATATTTTGGGGGAATTACGCAATATTGACTATCAACAAGGTCAGTATCGTCAAGCCTTTAGAATTAAGAAAAAACAACGGGAAATTGAACATCAATATGGGTTCCGGGCTTTTATTGGAGCCGCCCAACTTCAACCCCCAAAACAAGCGATTAATCCCTCTAGTACCCAAGGAGAAAATATCGTTGCCGTTGCGGAAGAAATGATGGCATCCTGTCGCCAACACGATATTCAGAATTTGCTCCATCGCTTGAGTCGGGATGATCACAAATTAATTATTATTCATGGTCGTTCTGGGGTGGGAAAAAGTTCTTTAGTGAATGCGGGTTTAGTTCCAGCTTTAAGAAATACGGCAATTAGTGCCCGGGATTGTTTACCCGTGGTAATTCAAGGATATATGGATTGGACTCGGGAATTAGAACGAAGTTTAGCCACTGCCTTATTAAATTGTGATTCCTTTAAATATCCCGATGAGTCGATTAAAAAACTCTGGTATAAAGTGATTTCCCAATCCTCTATTCAAAATTGGAATAATCGAAATCCCAATCAAAGCGAGCCGGATGTCCCCGCGGCTTTTATTCTGAATCCGGCTTCTTTTGTGTTGAAACAACTCACCCAAAATGCCGAAAGAAATTTACTCACGGTTTTGATCTTTGACCAATTTGAAGAATTCTTTTTTGTTTCCAATTGTCATCAAGAAAAGCGCAAAATCTTTTATAACTTTCTCAAAATTTGCCTAGATTTACCCTTTGTAAAAATAGTTTTTTCTCTAAGGGAAGATTATCTGCATCATCTTTTAGAATGTGATCAATTAATCAGTTTAGATGCTATTAATAATAATATTCTCGATAAAAAAAATCGCTATCATTTACGAGATTTTACCTTAGCAGAATCAAAAATAGTAATTGAACGGTTAACCCAAGGAGCTAAATTACAATTAGAACCCAGTTTAATTGATACTTTAGTGAGTGATTTAGCCGATGAACGTGACCGCATCCGGCCGATAGAATTACAAGTTGTTGGTGATCAAATTCAAGAACAGGGAATTACCACATTAAGCGCTTATAAAAAATTAGGAACTAATCCTAAAAACGAATTAATTAAACATTCCATTGAACAGGTTGTCAAAGATTGTGGCAGCCAAAATCAAGATGCCACTTGGGAAGTTTTATTTGCCCTAACGGATGAAAAATTTACCCGTCCGATTAAGACTAAAGCCGAATTAATTGCTGTGGCGATCAAAGCAGGAGGAGTTGTAGGAGTTGGGGGAGCAAGGGGAGCAGGGGGAGCAGGGGGAGCAGGGGAGGCAGGGGGAGCAGGGGGAGTTGGGGGAGGAAATAGGGGAGAAAGGGAGGAGGGGGTGGCGTTTATTGATGTGATTTTAGAGTCAGGGTTGCTGTTACGAAGACGGGAAGAACCCGCAGATCGATATCAACTCCTCCATGATTATTTAGTATTACCAATTCGACAACGTTATGGACTGCAAGAACAACAGCGTCAGCAGGATATTCAGCAACGGTTACACAAAGCCCAATCGGAACAATCAAAGGCCGAAGCAGCCTTAAAAAAAATGAGTCGGGAGCAACTCTTACAGCGTAATCAACAGTTACAACAATTGTTAGGAGTATCGATCCTGGTTGTCATGTTATTGGGTTTTACAACAAAACTCGCCACCTATCAACAAAGACGGGCTGATGGACAAAAGCAAATCGCCGATTTAGCCACCTTAACGGCATCTTCCGATGCCCTATTCTTCTCCCAATATAAATTTGATGCTCTCCTCGAAGGTTTAAGGGCGGCTCGACAATTTCAAGGGTTAAAAGCCATGACCCAAGATCCGTCGGAATTCAAAACCATGGAAACTCGAATTGCGGCCACCTTGCAACAGGCCGTCTATGGGACAACTGAACGCAACCGTTTAGAAGGACATCAAGATGTAGTTTGGGATGCGGCCTTTAGTCCCGACGGCAATTATATAGCTTCGGGGAGTGTGGACAAAACCGTGAAATTGTGGAAACCCGACGGCCAAATTCTGCAAACCTTCGTCGGTCATGGGGGAAATGTCACCAGTGTGAGTTTCAGTCCCGATAATCAGATGATTGCTTCATCTTCTCAAGATGGGACAATTAAACTTTGGCCCGTAAATTCCGGTGTCGCCTTAAAACGGCCCGTTACCCCTGTCACACTCCAAGGGCATCGCCGGGGTGTTTCCTCGGTGACTTTTTCACCCGATGGCCGTTTGATCGCTTCGGTATCTGAAGATCGTCAATTAAAATTATGGAGCCGAGAGGGGACTTTCTTGCGAACAGTCTATCGGGCTTGGACTCCTTTAACCGGGGTAGCTTTTAGTCCTGATGGTCGGGTTTTGGCGATCGCATCGGCCGATGGCACGGTCAAACTACTGAAATTAGATGGAACCGTTCTTAAGACCTTAGATCATACCGCTAATCCTAATCAAACAGTCTATAAGGTAATTTTTTCTCCCAACGGTCAACTAATTGCGACGGTGGGACAGGATCAAACCTTAAAATTGTGGACACATCGAGGCAAATTATTAAAAACCTTAAAAGCCGATCAGTCTAAAATCTATGGGGTACATTTTTCCCCCGATAGTAAACTATTGGCGACTTCTACGGACAACAAAAATATCTATTTATGGACGGTGGAGGGAACCCTATTAAAGCACTGGCAAGGACACGGGGATAGGGTAACCAGTGTGCAATTTTCCCCCGATGGCAAGACTTTACTATCCTCAAGCTATGACAAAACAGTAAAACTCTGGAGTTCCGATCTGATTCCCCTGAAAACCCTCAAGGGGCATCAGCATCGGGTCTTAGGTGTGAATTTTAGCCCGAATGGTGAGATGTTTGCCTCGGCGAGTCGGGACACAATGGTGAAACTTTGGAGCCGTACAGGGGCACTATTGACGACCTTAAAGGGGCATCAAGATCGGGTGACATCCGTGAGTTTTAGTCCCGATGGGGAACTTTTGGCAACTACGGGTTATGACCAAACCGTGAAATTGTGGAAACTGAGTCCTCACGAGGAAAGCTCAGAAAAATTCCAGGGGGGTTTGTTTAAATTGCCCTATGGGATGATTCCTTGGAATCTGCCGAATCCCAAACAGTCTTTACCTTTGATCAAGAAACGGATTTCGGTGGAATCGATTCCACTGGTGCACAGTTGGATCGGTCATGATAATAGAATTCTCAATCTCACCTTTAGTCCGAATGGGGAAAAAATTGCTACGGCGAGTAAGGATAAAACGGTAAAATTATGGAGTCGAAACGGCCAATTATTGCAGACTTTAATCGGCCATAGTTTACGGGTTAATAGTGTTACCTTTAGCCCTAATGGGGAAGTGATTGCCACTGCTAGTGATGATGGGACAATTAAACTTTGGGATGCTCAAGGACAGTTGTTCAAGACCATTATGGCGAATCAGGGTTATGTTCTGAGTATTAATTTTAGTCCCGATGGTCAATTGATTGCTTCGGCTGGCTATGATAATACGGTTAAACTCTGGGATAGTCAGGGAAACTATCTCAAAACGCTGTTAAAGGGATCAAGTGATAGTGTCACCAGTGTGGTGTTTAGTCCTGACAGTAAGTTAATTGCTTCGGCGAGTTACGATGGTAAGGTGAAGTTATGGAGTCCTGATGATGGCACTTTACTGAAAACCTTGGCGGGACATCGGGATAGTGTGATGGCTATTAGTTTTAGTCCTGATGGTCGGGTTTTAGTTTCAGCCAGTCGGGATCATACGTTAATTATGTGGAATCTTGATTTAGACAATTTAACCGATCGCGCTTGTGATTGGGTTGATGATTATTTACGAACTAATCCCAAAGTTCAAACCAGCGATCGCGATCTGTGTAATCAGTGATCAGTCATCAGTGATCAGTCATCAGTTTAAGAGTTGTCAGTCATCAGTTTAGGAGTTAATAAATTAACTGTAAACTTCTTAACTGTTAACTGTTTACTGATAACTGTTAACTGATTCCCAGTGGAGGATGTCCTGTAAAAGGGCTTGATATCCTCGAACATTGGGATGCAGACCATCTTCGCTCAGGTGTAGCCGCAGCCAATTTTCTCCCCGTTTTAACCAAAGATCAAAGATATCCAGATAGGGAATTTGACGTTGTTCGCAGGCTAACTTTGTAGCTTCTTTGTAACGATATTGGTCAGTGTGATTATAATAAAAACAGTTGAGAAATGGCATTTTGCTTTCATCCACAGGCACCATTCCGATAAATACGACGGGACAGACATTCACCGCTTGATCTAATAAATGAGTAACTTGGGTTTTCCACCCTTCAAATTCCGTAAAACTCTTTCCGTTAGGGCGTCCTAAACGGGGAGAATCATTCAGACCGACGGAAAGAATCATTAATTCCGGTCGGCGACTGGGGGGGTGTCCGCGATGACTCCATTCTTTTTCCAGTCGTTGGGAAACCTGAGCTACCCCGTTTCCTCGCATTCCTAAATTATAAAGGGCATGACCCCTATTTCCCGGGGACATCCACTGACGACGTAAACGTTCTACCCACCCACCACCAACGGGATCACCGAAACCAAAAATTAGACTATCTCCGAGGGCGACAATTCTCATGGGAGAAGCGCCAGCAAAATGAGGCTCACAACTATGGGATAAATATTGACTAGAATCGCTAAGGATTTGCATAGGATAGTTCTTGAGCAGGTCACATTTAGGCCGAGGTGTTAAAATCCACAACTATAAAACTCCAGGTTTTTGATCAGACTTGGCTGAATATCCCAGATCTACAGGTATGGATTTGATCTTGGCTTTAGTGTAGCCTTGGTTGATTTTTTTAAACAGTTACCTATGAACTTTTAAGATTAGAATTTTTAATCTATACCATCCTGAGCTATATGGATTGTTACCCCAATTAGCCTAAATATTTATTTTTTTTTAATAATTTTTTAATAATTGAATAACATTTAAGGGTTAAGAATGGGGCTAAATTAATTGGCTATTGTACTGGAAATTATCTAAAAATTGGTGTATAATCTGGGAATAGTGTGAAAAAAACAAGACAAAATGGCACAACACCTAAAAAGCTGGGAATCCCCCCGCTCCCAGGGGAGAAATAAAAAAGGGAAAGGCGGTTCCGCCAGGGCGCGACAACTGAAAAAACAACGGCAAACCCTGAGAAATAAACTAAATCAGCAAGGCAACGGGAAGGATCAATCGGATTCCTTCCCGATTTTTTTGGACTTAATTCTGTCTACGCCTCACGGCAGGTATGGCCAACAGACCTGACAGGACTTACGCATCGCCACTATCCATAGTAGGGGTAATTCATGAATTACCCCTACATTTAGGGTGACATCCCCAAATTTGCGTAAGTCCTGCCTGAGCAGGTCAAATTAAAGGAGATTGTCAACCTCTGATGTAAAAATAGGTTTAGCCTTGCGTTAGGGATGGTTTGGAATCGTGGTGTTTAAAATTGGTTTATTAGGACTGGGAACCGTTGGAACCGGAGTTGTGGAAATTCTATCCAACCCGGAGGGTCGTCATCCGTTGTTATCGGAGTTAAGTTTGCATCGGGTAGGGGTGCGATCGCTGTCTAAACCCCGGAGTGTCAATATCCCAGAATATATGCTGACAACGGATTTAGAAGCCATTGTGATTGATCCGGCCATTGATATTGTGGTGGAATTAATCGGGGGTTTGGAACCCGCGCGATCGCTAATTCTCCAGGCGATTGAAAATGGTAAACATATTGTGACCGCCAATAAGGCCGTGATTTCCCGTTATGGGAGTGAAATTTTTGATGCGGCGAACAAAAAAGGGGTTTATGTGATGTTAGAAGCCGCCGTCGGGGGCGGAATTCCGGTGATTCAACCCCTAAAACAATCTTTAGGTGCGAATCGAATTCAGACAGTTACCGGAATTATTAATGGCACGACTAACTATATTTTGACCCGGATGAAAAATGAAGGGGCAGACTTTGCGGAAGTCCTAGCCGATGCTCAACGGTTGGGCTATGCAGAAGCTGACCCCACGGCCGATATTGATGGCTTAGATGCGGGGGATAAAATTGCGATTCTGGCTTCCTTAGCCTTTGGAGGCAGAATTAAGTTAGAACAGGTTTACTGTGAAGGGATTAGAAAGGTGACGGCGACGGATATCACCTATGCGGAAAAATTGGGATTTGTGATTAAGTTATTAGCGATCGCCGCCCGTAGTCCCCAGGCGACTCCTGAACAGGATTTATTATCAGTTCGAGTCCATGCCACCTTCGTACCCTTATCCCATCCTTTAGCCAGTATTAATGATGTTTATAATGCGATTTTAGTCGAAGGAGAACCGATAGGACAGGTGATGTTTTTTGGTCGGGGAGCCGGGTCGGGGCCCACAGCTAGTGCTGTAGTTTCTGATAGTTTAAATATTGTGGCGGTGCTGCAAATGCAGGAAGCGGAAGTTATTAATCCGATTATTACCCATGAAATGATGAGTTGCACCCATCAACATTACTGCAAAATTGCCCCCATGACGGATTTAGTCACCCGTTTTTATGTGCGGTTTCTCACAAAAGATTCTCCGGGGGTAATTGGCAAATTAGGCACTTGTTTTGGTCAGCATCAGGTCAGTATAGAATCGATTGTACAAACGGGATTTCATGAAAATTTAGCGGAAATTGTGGTAGTTACCCATGATGTTATTGAAGGGAATTTTAATCAAGCGTTAAGTGAGATTAAAAGTTTGGATGAAATCGACAGTATTCCCAGTATTTTACGGGTACTTTAAATCAGTCATCAGTAAACAGTTATCAGTTATCAGTGTAAGAATTATCAGTCATCAGTAAACAGTTATCAGTTATCAGTGTAAGAATTATCAGTAAACAGTTGACGGTAAAGAGTTCATGGTTAATATTTCCGGGCTAAAAACTGTTAACGGTTAACTGATGACTGTTAACTTATGCCTGTTAACTGTTAACTGATGACTGTTAACTGTTAACTGATGACTGATGCCTGATGACTGATGCCTGATGACTGATTAGGAGTCTAGATCCGTAGGTTATGATAGAATTATTCATATTTCTTAATCTTTGTTTACAAAATCCTGATGACTGCAACAAGCATCGACAAAACCAAGCAATTCTTTAAGAAAACCATATTTTTCGATAACGAGCCAACCCCAGAACTGATCGCCATTTTGCTCGTGTACTTTGTCCAGGGAATTTTAGGACTGGCCCGTTTGGGGGTGAGTTTTTTCCTCAAGGATGAGTTAGGAATGAGTCCGGCCCAAGTGTCGGTATTACTGGGAATTGTGGCCATTCCCTGGATTGTTAAACCCCTATTTGGCTTTATTTCCGATGGTCTGCCGATTTTCGGTTATCGCCGCCGTCCCTATTTAATCCTTTCAGGACTGTTAGGGACATTATCCTGGGTTGCCCTGGCCACAATCGTTGACACTCCTTTAGCCGCTACGGCGGCGATCGCCCTGAGTTCCCTTTCCGTAGCCATTAGTGATGTGATTGTTGACTCCTTAGTGGTGGAAAGAGCCCGTCACGAATCAATTCATAATATGGGTTCTCTGCAATCGGCTTCCTGGGGAGCTTCGGCCATTGGGGGATTAATTACCGCCTATTTAGGGGGGTTTTTATTAGAGAAATTTCCCCCGCAAACCATATTTTTAATTACGGCAACTTTTCCCTTAATTACAACTATTGTAGCGGGATTAATTACCGAAGAATTGCAGGGTCAAACTTCTAATTGGCAAACAGTCAAATCTCAAATTAAAAATCTACGTCAAGCCATTACCCAAAAATCAATCTGGTTGCCTACGGCTTTTATTTTTCTTTGGCAAGCCACACCCACGGCTGATTCTGCATTTTTCTTTTTTACCACTAATGAACTAGGATTTCAACCCGAATTTTTAGGGCGAGTTCGTTTAGTTACCAGTGTGGCTTCTTTAATCGGAATTTGGCTATTTCAACGGTTTTTTAAATCAGTTCCCTTTAGAACTATCTTTTTTTGGTCAACGATTATTTCAACGTTACTCGGGATGACAATGTTACTATTAGTCACCCATACCAACCGTACCCTAGGAATTGATGATCATTGGTTTAGTTTAGGGGATAGTTTAATCCTAACGGTGATGGGACAAATTGCCTATATGCCCGTTTTAATATTAGCTGCTCGCCTATGTCCTCCGGGGGTAGAAGCCACCTTATTTGCCCTATTAATGTCAATTTCTAATTTAGCAGGTTTAATTTCCTATCAATTAGGCGGTGTCCTCACCTATTATTTAGGAATTACGGAAACCAATTTCGATCAATTATGGTTACTGGTCATGATTACTAACCTAAGTACCCTATTACCAATTCCCCTAATTCATTGGTTGCCTAATAGTAGTGCAGAAATCGAACCTCCAGCGGTCAATATTCAGACCTCAGAACTTGATAAATTAACCGTAAATCCTTAATTAAAAGACAATGAAAAATATAATTTCTGATCCAGCAAATTCCCCAAAAACCCTATCCTATAGCCCTAAAGATTGGGCAAAAGGATATCTGTCTCAACCTAATGAATACGACTATTGGATTGAAGATATTCAAGGAGAAATTCCGGCGGAACTAGAAGGAACGCTCTATCGCAATGGCCCAGGTTTATTAGATATTAATGGACAAGATTTTCGTCATCCTTTTGATGGTGATGGGATGATTTCTGCGATTCGGTTTACTCAAGGTAAAGCTCATTATTGCAATCGATTTGTCAGAACTCCAGAATATTTAGAAGAACAAAAAGCCGGAAAAATCCTCTATCGGGGGGTATTTGGAACCCAAAAACCCGGGGGATGGTTAGCAAATTTTCTGGATTTAAAAATCAAAAATATTGCTAATACTAGCGTCATTTATTGGGCGGGAAAACTATTAGCCTTATGGGAAGCCGCCCGACCCTATCATCTGGATGCTAAGACTTTAGAAACCATTGGAATTGATGGCTTAGATGGGATTTTAGAACCGGGTGATGCTTTTTCAGCCCACCCTCGAATTGATCCGAATTGTGAGTGGAATGGCGGCGAACCCTGTTTAGTCAATTTTTCGATTAAACCCATGTTATCAACTACTATTACAATTTATGAAATTTCTCCTCAAGGAAAGTTACTAAGAAAACAGGTTCATTCTGTACCGGGATTTGCTTTTATTCACGATTTTGCTATTACGCCTAATTATTGTATTTTCTTCCAAAATCCCGTCCAGTTTAATCCCATCCCCTATTTATTAGGATTATCGGGGGCGGGAGAATGTATTAACTTTCAACCGGAAAAACCGACTAAGATTATTGTCATTCCCCGGGATCAAAAGGGCAAAATTCAATATTTTGAAATGCCCCTAGGATTTGTGTTTCATCATGCCAATGCCTATGAACAGGATGATACTTTATTTGTGGATTCTATTTGTTATGAATCCTTACCCCAAGTCCGCCCCAATGAAGATTATCGAGAGACGGATTTTAGTGCATTAGACCCCGGGCAATTATGGCGTTTTTCCTTGGGTTTAACTACGGGAAAAGTAGAACGTCAAAAGATTGAATCTCGCTGTTGTGAATTTCCGGTATTACATCCGAATTATGTCGGTAGACCCTATCGTTATTTATATGTAGGAGCCGCCCACGATGCCCAAGGAAATGCCCCCTTACAGGCTATTTTAAAACTAGATCTAAATACAAATCAACGTCAATTATGGAGTGCAGCACCCGCAGGATTTGTCAGTGAGCCTATATTTGTACCGCGTAAAAATGCGATCGCCGAGGATGATGGATGGGTGTTAACGGTGGTGTATAATTCTGAAAATCATCGTTCCGAGATTATCATTTTAGATAGTCGTGATTTGAGTAAAGGTGCGATCGCTCGATTATACTTAAAACATCATATTCCCTACGGTTTACATGGAACCTTCGTGCCCTGTTGAAGTTTAAACTCTGATCACCCTCACCCCAAAAGTTAAGAAGACCGATCGCCTAAATATGTTAGGGTAAGAACGACAGAATTAGTATAGCCCTACCAATTAAGGTGTTGGACAATACTAAACCTTGTAACCTGCTCATAACCTACTGTTGCCTGTTGCCTGTTCCCTGTTCCCTAGCGCGTAGCGCTATAGACTCTTTACCGAGGCAGTCCGATGAAGTTTAGCATCGTGATTACAACCTATAACCGCATAGCTTTACTGAAACGGGCGATTGATTCTGCATTGAAACAAACCATTCCCTGTGAAGTTGTTATTGCTGATGATTATTCCTCCGATGAAACAGAAAACTATGTTCGCAATTTATCGGCTTCCTTAATTCAACAGGGAGATTATCGTTTAGTTTATCATCGTAATTCTCGGAATCTAGGACATTCTGCTACGATGAATGCGGGAGTGAGGGCGGCTTCTGGAGACTGGATTAAACCTATAGATGATGATGATTATTTGGCGTTAAATTGCATTGAGGAAATGAACAAAGCCATTGAAATATATCAAAGTAAAGCCTATCAAAATTCATCGTCTCAAGCCGTCATTTGTTCTTGTCAAGCGAGTCAAGTAGACCCCAATGGTCAGGAATTAAATCGCACCCGCTTAACTGGCCCCGGCACGGCCTATTATATTCCCCAGGAAGATATTCACTATGGAATGTTATTAGAACAAGTCCCCTTTGGAACTCCTGTTCAAGTTGCCTATTCTAAGGAAGCGTTTCTCAAATCGGGGGGCTGGGATTCGAGTTTGGATATTAATTGTGATGATATTGATTCTTGGATTAAAATTTCTCAATTTGGAGATGCAATTTTTATTAATCAGTGTTTAGCTTATCGAACCATTTGGCCGGGATCTGGTAATCAACAATTATCCCTAAAGAAACGACTCGATACTAATATTTTAATTAAGGAAAAAATCTATCAATTAGTGAATCAAAAATATCAAATTCAAGTTCCGAGGCTCGAACATATTCGTGATTATCTCAGACTCCATTGGAGTCTTGTGGCTCTAAAAAGGGCTAAAATTAAAAATGCTGTTTATTTTTCTTCAAAATCTTTATTTTCGCCTCAAGGTTGGAAATTATTAATATCTTCTATTTTAAATAGAAGACAACAATGGTCAAAATTAAAACAGCTATTAAAAGTAGATAAAACCTCCGAACTTGCCGTTAAAAAAATTATTTTAATTGAATAATAGCATGAGAAAAATTTTAAAAATTACCCAAACTTTTCTAACAACCTACTATGCCTACATGGTTGAATATCGAGCCGAATTATTTTTATGGGCATTGTCTGGCACCTTACCTTTTATTTTAATGGGAATTTGGATTAAAGCCTCCCAAACCGGTAATCTTGAACTGAGTTCTATTGAATTCGCTAGATATTTTTTAGCTACTTTTATTGTTAGACAAGCCAACGTAGTTTGGGTGATTTGGGAGTTTGAAAAAGAAGTAATTCAAGGAAAACTTTCTCCTAAATTATTACAACCTATTGATCCGGTTTGGCATCATTTTCTTAGTCATATTGCCGAACGATTTGCCCGTCTTCCCTTTATTATTGGGCTAATTATTTTATTCTTCGCCCTCTATCCTGAATCTTTTTGGATACCCAGTTTAGGACAAACTTTATTATTTTTATTCGTATTAATTCTAGCTTTTTTATTGCGCTTTATTATGCAATATACCTTTGCTCTATTTTCCTTCTGGACAGAAAGAGCCAGTGCCATTGAACAAATTTGGTATTTACCCTATCTATTTTTATCGGGAATTATTGCACCTTTAACCGTCTTTCCTCCCTTAATTCGGGAAATAACATTATGGACTCCCTTTCCCTATCTAATTTATTTTCCCGCTTCTATTATTGTGGGATTTCCGGTTGATATCTTTCGGGGTTTATTGATCATGGGTTTTTGGGGAATTCTATTTTTAATTATTAACCGTTGGCTGTGGAAACGGGGATTAAAACAATATTCAGGAATGGGTGCTTAGTAGTGAGTCCTTTAGGACTCTCTTTCCTTTCTAGGAGAAAGCCCTAAAGGGCTTTCTACGTTAATATAAATAAAGCCATCTTAAATCAATTCTTAGGAAGACATCAACCATGAGACTACTGCACACAATGTTACGGGTAGGAAACCTAGACCGCTCCTTACAATTTTACTGCGATATTTTAGGGATGAAATTGCTGCGTCAAAAAGACTATCCCGGGGGGGAATTTACCTTAGCATTTGTCGGTTATGGGGATGAATCCGAGCAGAGCGTGATTGAGTTAACCTATAACTGGGGCGTCGAACAATATGAAATCGGTACAGGTTATGGTCATATTGCCCTGGGTGTGGATGATATTTACGCCACTTGCGAACAAATTAGAGCCTCTGGCGGTAAAATTACCCGTGAACCTGGCCCAATGAAACATGGAAATACCGTGATTGCCTTTGTGGAAGATCCCGACGGTTATAAGATTGAGTTAATTCAGTTAGGAACTCAAGGATCAAATTCGGAAAAAGAAACAGTTGTTACTGCTGTAGGTACTTAATTTTAATTAATTCTAGCGGTGCGATCGCGCTCTAAAATGGGCGATCGCACGGGGAAATTATCTCAAGAAAGACCGTGAGCAAGTCTTAGATAGCAGTCACATTCACTGCGGAGAGGCCTTTTGGGCCCTGTTCGGTCTCGAACTCCACAACCTGACCTTCCTCTAGGCTTTTAAAACTATTGCCTTGAATAGCCGAGAAGTGTACAAAAACATCTTTAGAGCCATCC
>DATNRE010000513.1:0-2466 GCA_036703685.1 Candidatus Obscuribacterales bacterium | reverse complement strand
TCAAATGAAACCCGGTTCGGTGATCGTTGATCTAGCCGCCGAACAGGGGGGAAACTGTGAATGCAGCGAAGCCGGGAAAGATGTGGTGAAACATGGCGTAACGATTATTGGGCCGATTAATTTACCCGCTTCCATGCCCATCCATGCCAGTGAAGTTTATGCTAAAAATATTTCGGCTTTATTGGCATTAATGATTAACAAAGATAAGCAACTGGAGATTAATTTTAGTGATGATATTCTCGATGGAGCTTGTGTGACCCATAACGGTGAAATTCGTTCTGAAAGAGTCAAACAAGCCCTAACCCAAAATCCTCAACAGTCCCCCGTCAACAGTTAACTGTCAATTGTTCTGAAATTATGACTACTGAAACATTAATTTCCGCATTGTTTGTGTTTGTTTTGGCAACCTTTGCGGGGTTTGAAGTAATTACGAAAGTTCCGCCAACTTTGCACACGCCCTTGATGTCTGGGGCAAATGCGATTTCAGGAATTTCCGTTTTAGGCGCGTTAATTATTGCGGGCGATCGCGATTGGAATGTCACTGTAATTCTGGGATTTATTGCCATTATTCTCGCCATGATTAACGTGGTTGGTGGCTTTTTGGTTACAGATCGAATGCTAGAAATGTTCAAGAAAAAAGAGGTTAAAGCCTAATGGATATTCGCTTAACGGGAATACAACTCAGCTATTTAGTAGCTGTCACCTTCTTTTTCTTTGGATTGAAAAAGTTAGGATCTCCAGCAACCGCTAGAAGTGGCAATTTATGGGCAGCCATTGGGATGTTAATTGCTGTGGTTGCCACGATGTTAGATCGGCAGGTTTTAAACTATGAATGGGTTATCCTTGCCTTAGTGATTGGTTCGGTCATTGGGGCGGTGATGGCCTATAAAATTCAAATGACCGAAATGCCCCAAATGGTGGGTTTACTAAACGGTTTAGGGGGTGCGGCTTCTTCCATGGTGGCGGTGGGAGAATTTTGGCGCTATTTAGCCCTGGCAGAAACTCCCCCTTTAGGCACAACAATTACCGCAATTTTAGGGGTATTAATTGGGGGCATAACCTTTACAGGTTCGATGATTGCCTTTGCCAAATTGCAGGGAATTATGAGTGGTTCTCCGATCTTATTTCCCCTGCAACAACAGTTTAATATTCTGCTGTTTGTTACTTTTGGATTAGGCAGTATTTATATTTGCCTCACCCCCTTTAATGTGTCGGTATTTTTAGGGTTAGTGTTCATTTCCCTAATTTTGGGGGTGTTATTCGTCATTCCCATCGGGGGTGGCGATATGCCCGTGGTGATTTCTCTGTTAAATTCCTTTTCCGGGTTAGCAGCATCAGCCGCCGGGTTTGTGGTGATGAACAACCTGTTAATCATTGCTGGGGCGTTAGTTGGGGCGTCGGGGATTATCCTCACGGTGATTATGTGTAAGGCGATGAACCGTTCTTTAACTAACGTTCTATTTGCTGGGTTTGGAACCGGAGAAAGCGGTTCTGGGACTGTTGGTGGAGGCACTGCAACGGATCAAACGGTTCGCAGTATTGACACCGAGGAAGGGGCAATGATGTTAGGATATGCCCGTTCTGTGGTGATTGTCCCAGGGTATGGCATGGCCGTAGCCCAGGCGCAGCATAGTGTTAAGGAGTTGGTGGATCAATTAGAAAGTAATGGGGTGGATGTGAAATATGCGATTCATCCCGTGGCGGGACGGATGCCCGGACACATGAACGTGCTGTTAGCGGAGGCAAATGTTCCCTACCCTCAGTTATATGACATGGATGACATTAACCCGCAGTTTGATCAAACCGATGTAGCGTTAGTTATCGGAGCGAATGATGTGGTTAACCCGGCGGCGCGGGAAGATAAAAATAGCCCGATTTATGGGATGCCGATTTTGGATGTGGATAAAGCCAAACATACCATTGTGATTAAACGCAGTATGAATACTGGGTTTGCTGGGGTAGAAAATGACCTGTTTTATAAAGATAAAACCATGATGTTATTTGGCAGTGCTAAGGATGTTGTGGCTAAGTTGGTTTCGGAAGTTAAACAACTGTAGAAACATCTTTCCTCGCCCTTCCTAATCGGATGATATTTTGCAATAAATATTTCAGGCAATTCTATCCGAGGATCTCAAAGACAGTGGGCTACAGAAACCGGGTTTCTCAACAAATATTGATGGGATACAATTAATCTTAATTAATTAGAAACCCGGTTTCTTGAATAAATATAAAAAAACGCGAGATCGTTTGACCCCACGTTATAGTTGTTCGAGTTAATTGCTAACAGTCAGAACATTAGACCGTTGCGGCAACTTTTTCGCTAGATCCGACTAAGCGCTCATAGGTCGCTCGCATTTTCAGACCGACTAACACCTGGAATAATCCGCTACCATTATTGGAACCGGGATACTCTTGGCGCTCGCGCAGGAGATGGGTCATTTCCCCGTAGTATTTTGTTGACAAATT
>DATNRE010000512.1:0-1958 GCA_036703685.1 Candidatus Obscuribacterales bacterium | reverse complement strand
AAACAAAGCCGCGCCCCAAGTGAGTCCCGCGCCAAAACCAGATGTCATAATCCGATCACCGGGTTTAATCTTTCCCTCTCGCACTGCTTCATCTAGGGCTAAGGGAATCGAAGCGGCCGAAGTATTACCATAGTTGGCTAAATTACTAATCACTTTTTCCGGGGGAATATTTAATCGTTCTGCGACCGCATTTAAAATACGTTGATTGGCTTGATGCAGAATTAACCAATCAATTTGATCGACGGTTAAATTTGCCCTAAATAATGCTTTTTCAATGACTTCGGGAACCTTTTTAACCGCAAATTTATAGATTTCCTGACCATTCATAGAAATCGGGTTATAGGTTCCTTGACCAATCGTAATTCCGGGTAATATTTCCTGGGGTTGGGGTTGATAGGATAAATTTAAAGACTGATTTTGTCTACCATCACTTCTAATTTCAAATCCTAAAAAGCGATCGCGTTCATCCGCTTGTAAAATCACCGCCCCGGCCCCATCTCCGAATAAAATACAGGTTCTGCGATCCGACCAGTCCACCCAACGGGAAAGCACATCCGCCCCAATTAAAAGAACAGTTTGATAGACTCCAGTGCGAATAAATTGGGAGGCGGTGACTAACCCAAATACAAACCCCGAACAGGCGGCGGTCATATCAAAAGCCACCGCTTTAGTTGCACCTAGTTGAGATTGAATGAAACTGGCACTCCCAAACAGATCATCAGCCGTTGAGGTGGCTAGGATAATCAAATCAATATCCGCCGGGTCAATGGCTGCCATGGCGATCGCATTTTGAGCCGCCACGGTTGCTAATTGACTTAACGACGTATCGGGATCAGCTAAACGTCGCTGAGTAATTCCGGTGCGAGACGTAATCCATTCATCGGAGGTTTCGACCCGTTGAGAGAGTCCATAATTATCAAGTAAAACCGAGGGTGTAGCCGATCCGCAACCCGTAATTGAAATGCCTGTTGTCATCATTGTTTCTGTTCCGGTGTTCCCTGTTCCCTATTCCCCGAAATAGCGATTAACCACTAATCACCTTTTCATCGGGTTGAGAGTGTTTTTGATATTGGGATTGAATCCGTTCTAGGACTTGGTTATCGATCGCTTCTTTTGCCAAACGAACCGCATTGGCAATCGTTGCCGCTTTAGAAGATCCATGACTAATAATGCAAACCCCAGCTACCCCGAGGAGTAAGGCGCCCCCATGTTCAACATGATCCACCCGTTGTTTAAACCGCATTAAACTAGGTTTGAGCAAAGCAGTTCCCAATTTAGCCTGTAATCCATCGGTTAACTCCTCCTTGAGCATTTGCAAAACGGCTTCTCCTACTCCTTCGGCAAATTTTAATAGTACATTCCCCACGAAACCATCGCAGACAATCACATCAAATTTTCCCGTGAGGACATCCCGGCCTTCGGCGTTTCCAGCAAAGGCAATTTCAGGATGATTTTCTAGGAGTTGATAGGTACGAATCGCCAGATCATTGCCCTTACAGGATTCTTCACCAATATTGAGTAACCCGACTTTGGGTTCAGAAGTTCCCAGGACATAACGACTGTAAATCGATCCCATCACCGCAAACTGTTCTAAAAATTTAGGGCGACAATCGACATTCGCACCCACATCTAAGACCAGAACTGGAGAGTCAGGCTTCATGGTGGGCAAAACTGCCCCAATAGCAGGCCGATCAATCCCCGGCAGGCGTCCTAAGCGCAACAGGGCTGAGGCCATGGCTGCACCGGAATGACCCGCCGAGACGACGGCATCGGCTTTTTTTTGCTTGACCAGATTCATAGCCACGTTAATCGAAGCTTTGGGTTTGCGTTTTAACGCTCCCAAGGCTTCTTCGTGCATTTCGATTGTGCCTTCAGCCGGAATAATTTGAGACAGAGGGAGCTTGCTATGGTGGTGTTTGAGGGCGGCTTCAATTTGATCGGGGTCGCCGACCAAAAAG
>DATNRE010000511.1:0-8763 GCA_036703685.1 Candidatus Obscuribacterales bacterium | reverse complement strand
AAGATTTATTTGATAGTTATAGTAATCAATGGAACTGGAAACAATTTGTTAGGGTTTCCGATGAATTAGCAAATATTTTAGATAAAATGTTATTATCAACTCCCAGCGATCGCTTTGGTTCGGCTACTCAAGTTTTAACCGCCTTAAACCCTCCCCAAATTCCACCGATTCCCCAACCTCCTCCAATTCCTTCTCCTGCTATTTCTCCTCCCGTAACTCCCGTTCAACCTTTAACAACAACTCGTTCTTTTTCGACCTTGGAATTGTTATCTAATGCCGCCTTTGTGGGGTTTGAAGTGGGAGTTTTTGCCAGCTTAGGATTTACTGTATTTAAGGTATTTAGTTTCCCGCCTATTTTTTTATTAATTATCGGTTTAGTCGGGGTCACGGGATTAATATTTGCCCTGTATCATCGTTGGCTCGAAGTCGGATTAGATTTTATTATTATTCCCCTAATTTCCATAGGAGTTTTATACTTTATTTTATTAAAATTAGGCCCTTCTATCATGTTAACTACAGTTCCTTTAATTATGGCTGTATTTAGCGTGGCTGTAACTACTTTATTCAGGTTAATTTATCTCCTACTTAAACGATTTTTATAAACTAAGCCATTATTCAAGGAATAATTTGAAATAGTTTTTTGGCTTTTATTCCATACCTTGAGTAATATTATATCAATATCTGCCCCGACAATCCTACAAAAATGCTAAAATTTTCCTGAACATGAAAACCCCTTAAAAGTTATGGCTCAAAAAAATGACACTACAACTTTAATCCTAGCCTTACTCATTACCGGAGGATTAATTAGTGGCGGAATTTGGTGGTTTACTCGTAATATGAATTTGCCAACAGTCTTAAATTCTAATCCCTCTCCCTCTAGTTCAATTTCACCCACTTCTGTCCCTCAAACCTCCACAACAAATTTTAAAACCTTTGCTGAAGTTCCTAATGTTCCGAATGGACTTTTTCTTTATGGCGGAAGTACCACCTTTGCACCCATTCGTCAAGGAATTAATCCAGAAATTCAAACTGTTTTTCCTCAATTTCAATTACGATATTTTCAAAATCCTAGTCAATCTCCAGGTTCGGGAAGTGGGATTAAAATGTTAATTGATAATCAAATTACCTTTGCTGAATCTTCCCGCCCTTTACAGGAATCAGAATATCAACAAGCCAAACAAAGGGGCTTAAATTTAATCGAAGTTCCGGTGGCGATTGATGGGATTGTAGTGGCAGTTAATCCTAACTTAAATATTCAAGGATTAACTATTAATGAATTAAAACAAATTTATACGGGTAAAATCACGAATTGGAGTCAACTCGGCGGCGAAAATGTTCCCATTGTTGCCTATTCTCGGACTAAAGAAGCCGGAGGAACAACAGAATTTTTTATTACAAATGTATTAGGAGGAGAAGGTTTTGGAGAAGTGGTAAAATTTATTCCGACCACCACAGAAGCCCTAAGAGCGATCGCTAATAGTCCTGGGGGAATCTATTATGCTTCCGCCCCGGAAGTGGTCGCCCAATGTACGATTAAACCCATCGCCATAGGTTTAACCTCTGGAGCTTTAATTCAACCATATAAAAACCCCTTAATTTCCCCTGAAAATTGCCCTCAACAACGGAATCAAATTGATCCCATGGTGTTTAAAAATGGAGCCTATCCTCTCACCCGACGTTTATTTATTATTGTTAAACAAAATAATCAAACTGAACAACAGGCTGGAGAAGCCTACACTCAACTTTTATTAACGTCTCAAGGTCAAGATTTAATTGAAAAACTGGGATTTATTAGAATCCGTTAAGTTTGTTAGGCTGGGTATGTTTCTATCTGTTAACCTAGAGGTTAATCCCCAAAAAAATGTTAGAATATAACTTCAGCATCAATTAATCATCCGATGTCTCAAAAAAATGAATCTCTAATCTTATTGTTAGCACTCCTGATCACCGGGGGCTTATTAGGGGCAGGTTATTTTTTATTTTTCGGATTTTCTCCTAGACCCCTATTAAATACGAATAACCCTTCTGGAACTTTCCCCCCAGCGTCCTCACCTAATATTGCGGGGGGGTCGATAGAAAGTCGCATGAGTCAAGGGGAAAAAGTTTTAATTGCTTCGGGAGATTTAGCTCTGAAACAGTCGGGAGTTGCGGCTTTAGCTTCTCGTCAATATCAGAATGCGGTTCAACAATTTAACGCGGCATTACAACAAAATAAAAACGATCCTGAAGCCTTAGTTTATCGAAATAATGCTCAGATTCTGCAAAATAATCAGCAATTTTATACGATAGCAGTATCTATTCCCATTGGAACTTCCGTTAATACCGCCCAGGAAATTTTAAGAGGAGTGGCTCAAGCTCAAATGGAAGTTAATCAAGGAGGAGGAATTGGCGGAAAATCATTAAATGTGATGGTTGTCAATGATGATAATAGTCCTAAAGTGGCTGAAGAAGTAGCTCAAAAGTTAGTAGCTAATTCAGAAGTTTTAGGGGTAATTGGTCATTTTGGCAGTGATACCACCCAAGCCGCTGCACCGATTTATGAAGCTGGACAATTAGTTTTAATTTCTCCTACAAGTACCTCAACAGCTATTTCTAATGCGGGAGACTTTATTTTTAGAACGGTTCCGAGCGATCGCTTTGCCGGAAGTAGTTTATCTCGATATTTACTTAATACTTTAAACTTAAAAAAAGCGGTGCTATTTTTCAATGGTGCTAATCAATATAGCACATCCCTACAAACCGAATTTACCACTGCTTTAAGTGGAGATGGGGGGGAAATAGTCAGTGTTTTTGATACTGCAAAACCCAATTTTAACCCGATGCAAGCCCTAGAACAAGCTCGCCAACAGGGAGCCGAAGTGATTGTTTTAACTCCTGATTCATCTACTATTGAACAGGCCTTACAAGTGGTGAGAATTAATCGGAGACAGTTACCTTTATTGGGCGGAGATAGTCTATATCGACCGGAAACATTGAAGGTGGGAGGTGATGCTGTGGGGATGGTAATTGCAATTCCTTGGCATATTTTAGCTAATCCTAATTCGGCTTTTGCTCAAACAGCAAATCAACTCTGGGGAGCGAGTGTTAACTGGCGCACTGCTACCTCCTATGATGCTACAAAAGCTTTAGTTGCTGCTATTAGTAAAAATTCTACCCGAACCGGGGTTCAACAAGCGCTTTCCGCCCCGGATTTTACGCCCCAAGGAGCAACGGGGGTGATTCGGTTTTTACCCTCGGGCGATCGCAATCAACCCTTACAATTAGTTACAATAGAACCGGGAAATCGTTCAGGATTAGGTTATGATTTTGTTCCTGCTCCTTAACAACAATTAAAACAGTTGATTCACATTCAGATTAAATTCAGGAAAAGCACCCAGAGTTAAAGTTTGTTCTACTGTAAAAAACTGAATAGATTGATAACCGTTAGAAGTAGGAATGCGATACACCCGGACAATATTTTGATTCAGGTCAATTAACCAAACTTCCTGAATTTCACTCTGACAATAGAGAGGAATTTTTACCTGTTGGTCAAAATCAATGGTTGTATCGGAGACTTCTATTAATAATAGAATATCCGAGGGTTGGGGATGTCTTTCTTCATAAAAATCGGGACGAGGTTGCAGGAGAACTAAATCGGGTTGAGGTTGTGATAAATTATTTAATTGAATGGGGTTTTGAGTATCAATGATAACGCGATCGCCTAACTGACGAGTCAATAAATAATTCAACCGTCGTACACAAGCCGCATGACGTTTTCCAATGGGTGACATTTCAATAATTTCTCCCGCCACTAATTCATTATTTTCATCTACTCCAAAAACCCCAACTTCCCCCATTTTCTGATAGTCTTCAACGGTAAAACGTCGTTTTAAAACTTGGATTGACATTTTAACCTCCTGGTTTATTAATATAATTATAGAGAACAGGGAACAGGGAACAGGGAATAGGGAAATCCCCACACTTAAAAGTAGGGGATTTGTACAATAACTCATTGAAACAGCTAAAACTATTGTCCCTACTCCCTGATTTTATTAGTAAGATAATCCCACTAACCTAGCACTTAAATCCCACATTTTTCTCCCTTTTTCATCATCGCTGGCTTGAGGAGAAACCTTTTGCACAAAAGACTGGCGATCTTTCTTCTGGCGATTTCCCCAACTCCAATACATTCCCGACTGTTTATATTCGGGATCGGCGACTACCATGGCGACGCGATCGCCCGATAATTCCTCCGTAACAAATCCCCCGGTAATGTATTTTTGAAACAGGGGAAAAATCTTTTGAAACAGGGGATAATGATTGCGGAATAAAGCCGTTGTCGCCACACAACCCGGATAGAGAGAAGTAAAAGTAATCCCCGTCGAATCATGGTAACGGCGATGTAATTCTCGCATCGTTAAAACATTACAAACCTTGCTATCTTTATAGGCTTTAACCGGTTCAAATTGTTTGCCATTAATCATGGTAATCGGATCTTTAAACCCTTGTTCAAATCCTTCGAGATTGCCTAAATCTGGACGGGGAGGAATTTTCCCCCCTAACTCATCGGGGTTGTGGGTGACAGTCCCTAAAATCACCATTCTGCGATCGGGATAGGAGGAGCGCTTCATATCCTCTAACATGACATTGCAGAGGTAGAAATGGCTTAAATGGTTGGTCGCCACCGTTAATTCATAACCCTCTGGACTCCATAGGGGCTCCTTAATTAAAGGCATATAAATAGCCGCATTGCAGACCAACGCATCCAGGGAGCGACCCAAAGACCGGAAATTAGCGACAAACTGTTTTACACTGCCTAAAGATCCTAAGTCGATGGGAAGAATGGTATAGCTGTCCTTGGACATTCCCACGGATTGAGCGGCCTGTTCCGCCTTGACTAAATCCCGACAGGCCATCACCACATACCAACCCTTTTGGGCTAAGGCTCTAGCGGCTTGCAAACCAACGCCCGAAGACGCTCCCGTAATCACAACTGTTGCTTGATTAGTCATGAAATTTTAACTCAATTTACTATGGTTGACTCTATTCTAGGATCTCATGTTTTAACACTCTGAGAACTATTTATAGTTGGGTATGAGTTCGGAATTAGTCACTAATGCGCCGTCTTCCATGTGAATGATCCGATCGGTAACATCTAAAATTCGGTTATCATGGGTAACAATTAAGATCGTACAACCCTGTTCTTTGGCTAAGGTTTGCATTAAGTTAACCACATCTCTCCCCGAGTGACTATCCAGGGCGGCGGTGGGTTCATCGGCTAAAACAATGGGGGGATGACTGACTAAGGCCCGGGCGATCGCCACTCGTTGTTTTTGTCCTCCAGAGAGATTATCAGGATAATAATTTAATCGATCTGTTAACCCGACTTTATCTAACATAGCAGTCGCTTTTTGTTGTATTTCTGAACGAGAAAATTTATCCTGAACTTCTAACCCCATTTGTACATTTTGTAAGGCTGTTAAACTTTTGTGTAAATTATGGGCTTGGAAAATATAACCCGTATTTCGTCTGGCTTTAACTAACTCTCCTGAACGCGCACCGAGGAGTTCTCGTCCTAATATATTTAAACTTCCCGACTGCACAGAACGTAACCCTCCAATTAAGGTTAATAATGTGGTTTTTCCTGAACCCGAGGGGCCAGTCATAATCACAATTTCACCAATGGTAATTTCTAAGTTAATATCAAATAAGACCTGTTTTTTTAATTGACCTTGACCAAAATAATGGTCTAAATTTTGAATTGCAATGGCTGTATTAGTTTTTGTGGAATCTTGGATATCTTGAATTTGAGTTTGCATGGAGTTACCCTAAAAATGGATATTTTTTTAGAAACAAAACGGTTAATTTTACGGCAGTTTACTGAACTAGATGCAGATTTTTTATGGAATTTAGATAACGATCCTAGGGTGATGAAGTATATTAATGGGGGACATTCCACACCTAAAGAATTTATTCAGACTAAAACCTTACCGAGATTTATGGGATATTATAGCAGATATTCATATTTTGGGGTATGGGCTATTGTTGAAAAAGCCACCGGAGAGTTAATTGGTTGGGTACATTTTTTCCCCGCCATTGATCACCCTTTTGCCCGGGCGTTAAATCTGGTACAACCCCATGAAATTGCGTTAGGATATAGGTTAATTTATAATAGTTGGGGAAAAGGATATGCAACGGAAGTCTGTCAAATTCTAGTAGAGAAAGGGTTTTTAGAATGGGGAGTAAAGCGTGTTATTGCTTGGGCATTAGTGACTAATAAAGGTTCAATTAGAGTTATGCAAAAGCTAGGATTAACCTTAGAAAAACAGTTTAGATTTAGTGAAAATCAACTTCCGTATTTTAATTTTGAAGAACGTCAAGCTGTTAAATATAGTCGGGGTAGATCGGAAATTCCTCCAGAAACCGGGTTTTTCCGATAACTTTTCCATAACTGACTTTATAATCTATAATAGATATTATCAAGTCTAGCTGGAATCAAACTGATGTCAAATCAAAGTCTATACAGTATTAGTCTGGAAAATCAAGATATTATTATTAAGTTTAATCGAGAGATGGTAAATTTGGAGTTATTAACTCAATTTTTAGAATATCTTGAGTTAGAATCAATTCGTAATCGTAGTCAACTGACAGCAGAACAAATAACTAACCTGAGTCAAGAAGTTAATCAAGAAGTTTGGGATACCTTAACGTCCAAGTCTTGGGTTAGTTAATTATGTTAACTCAAAAGCCGATTATTGTTGATACTAATATATTGTTTTCTGCATTGCTTAGGGAAAATTCTCGTTTCAGTGAATTATTGCTAACTTCAGAGTATGCGTTTTTTGTTTGCGAACTTGTATTTGTAGAACTATTTAAGCGCAAGGAAAAAATCATTCAACTTAGTCATTTAACCGAAGAAGAAATTATTCAAATCTATTATATTTTGCTAAAACGCCTTCATCTCTATAAAGAAGATTTAATTACTTTAGAATATCGTAGACTAGCTTACGAACTATGCCAAGGTGTTGATGTGAGTGATACCCCTCATGTAGCATTAACGCTGCAATTGGATGGATTATTATGGACTGGAGATAAAAAATTAAAACTAGGCTTAAAAAATAAAGGATTTGAACAATTTTTTGAACTCAAATAAATATCAACCCATTTTTTTACTCCTCATTCACAACCAGATACTTAGAAGTAAGAATCAAAAGATATCGGCGGGATCGGCGGCTTGTAATTTACGAGTGGCGATCGCACCGGATAAAACACACATAATAATCGTTAATACTAACACTTGAACTGCCCGAAATAAAGTCATATATAAAGGTAAATTGGTAGCTTGTCGGGTCAAACTATATAAGCCCACAGAAATCGCAGCACCGGGAATAAATCCCAGAATGGCTAAAATAATCGCTTCTTCAAAAACAATTCCTAATAAATAGGTATTTCTAAATCCCATAGCTTTAAAAGTGGCATATTCGGGGGTATGATCCGCCACATCCGTAGCCAGCACTTGATAAACAATAATCACCCCAACTACAAACCCCATGACTGTCCCCAAACTAAAGACAAAACCAACGGGGGTATTACTTGACCAATATCTTTTTTCAAAGGCTAAAAATTCTTCACTGGTTAAAACTTGTACATCTTTAGGTAAATGAATTATTAGGTCTTTTGTCACTTCTTCCACATCATAACCCGGTTCAATTTTAACCAGTCCCGCACTGATTCCTCCTGGGTTTCTGCGGGGAAATAATCGTAAGAAATTGCGATCGCTGGTAATTAATGTTCCATCGGCCGCAAAGGAAGCTCCAACTTTAAATAAACCAGCAATTTTAATCGTGCGTTTTTCTAATTCGGTACTAACAATTTGACCTTGATCAATCTTAGCAATCACATTTTTATAATTTCCCCGGGCTGCCCGATCAAATAAAACCTGATCCGGTAATTTAATCACATCTAAATTTTGTTGGACTTCCGGTATTTTAAAAGCTGACTGATGGGGATCAAAGCCAATTAATAAAATAGCGGTTTTTTTCCCGGTATCGGGGACTTTCCAATCGGAAAAATTAACATATAATGCTTCTGCGGATTTCACCCCCGGCACATCCATGGCTTGATATAAACGCCGCCGGGGTAAAGTAGATAAATAAACCAGATTTCTGGCTTGGGGACTAATTATAAAAATATCCGCATCTAAATAATGATGTAACCTGGTATTACTATTATATAATGCGGTTTGAAATCCCAACTGCATAAAGATTAAAACATCGGCAAAAGCAATCCCCGATAAAGCCACTAACATTCGGGTTTTATCATGACTTAATTGCAACCATCCCAAGGGTGTTCTATTGATTAATCTTTGTATAAATCCGATCATAAATTAGGCGATTTACGAATTACTGAGTAATGGTGACTTTAACTTGTAAATTAGTTAAACTCGCAGCTTTTTTGCTGGAAGTTTCATCTAATTTTACTCTAACTTCGATGACTCTAGCATCAATATTTGTGGTCGGATCAATCTCCAAAGCACTTTGTTTTTTCACCCTTAACCCCACTTCTTCCACGGTACCTTTTAAGGCTTGAGGTAACGCATCGGCCGTAATGGTTGCGGTTTGTCCGGGGTGAATTTTAGGAATATCACTATCATAAATTTCAGCGACGGCATACATTTGTTCTGTTTGTCCCAATTCAATAATTCCCTGATTAGAAATGAGTTCTCCGGCGTGGGTATTCACCTCAATGACTCGGAAAGACGCGCCATAGCCCATCTGTACAGGC
>DATNRE010000510.1:0-2171 GCA_036703685.1 Candidatus Obscuribacterales bacterium | reverse complement strand
CTCTGGAACGGGGGATAAAGCCTGTCGCCCAGATGTAAGTCGGAGTAATAGAGGACGTAAGAAATCTACTACTCCGCTTTCTGTTGGGCAGGAAGCCTACTGTGTACGCGAAGCGTCACTGTAGGTAGTTCACTAGAACATTCAATTGCTCGCACAGAAGCGATTTTGAGTGCTAACGGGGCGTTGTGTGTGAAAACCGGAAAATATACCGGACGTTCACCCCATGATAAATATATGGTGGATGAGGCCGAAAGTCGGGATGAAATTCACTGGAGTAAAACTAATGTTCCCATCCCAGAATTTAATTTTGATCGTCTCTGTCGTCGAGTGCGGTCTTATGTTCAAGGACGGGATTTATATATTTTTGATGGCTATGTGGGTGCAGATTCTCAATATCAATATGGAGTGCGAGTTATTACCGAAAGAGCCTCCCAAAGTTTATTTGCTCAACAACTGTTTATTCGCCCCACTCCTGAACAACTGAAAACCCATCACGCCGATTTTACCGTAATTGCGGTTCCTGGGTTACACGCCGACCCCGAAGATGATGGGATTAATAGTGAGGCTTTTATTGTTCTGAATTTATCAAAAAAAATGGTAATTATTGGGGGGTCTAAATACGCCGGAGAAATCAAAAAATCCGTATTTTCCCTGATGAATTACTTCATGACTAAAGCCGATGTGCTACCCATGCACTGTGCCGCCAATATGGATAAAGACGGAAACACCGCCCTCTTTTTTGGTCTATCGGGAACCGGAAAAACCACCCTCTCGGCTGACCCCCAACGCTATTTAATTGGGGACGATGAACATGGCTGGTCAGATCATGGGGTGTTTAACTTTGAGGGCGGCTGTTACGCCAAAACGATTAAACTGCGTCGGGAACAGGAACCCCAAATCTGGGATGCGATTCGGTTTGGGGCGTTGATGGAAAATGTGGTTTTGGATCATGACACCCGTGTTCCTGATTTTGATGATAGTAGCTTGACGGAAAATACCCGGGTTGCCTATCCCATCGAATATATCCCCAATGCGGTGATTCCGGGCGTCGGTCGCCATCCCAAAACTATTATTTTCCTAACCGCAGATGCTTTTGGTGTGTTACCTCCGATCGCTAAACTGACTCCGTTACAGGCGATGTATCATTTTATGTCCGGTTATACCAGTAAGGTCGCCGGAACCGAACGGGGAATTAAAGACCCAGAAGCCACCTTTTCCGCCGGGTTTGGTAAGTGTTTCCTGCCCCTAGCTGCGTCGGTGTATGCCAAATTATTGGGGAAACGTTTGCAAGAACACCCAGAAACTCAGGTCTATTTAGTGAATACCGGGTGGTCGGGGGGCCCCTATGGTGTGGGTGAACGAGTCGCCATTGCCCATACTCGCGCCATGGTATCGGCGGCGGTGAATGGAGATTTGGATGCGGTAAAATTTAATCCCCATCCGATTTTTAAAGTCTTAATACCCGAAACCATTCCGGGGGTTCCCGATGAAATTTTAGATCCGGTGAAAACCTGGAAAAATCCCCAAGATTATGAAAAACAAGCGAAACAATTAGCCCGGTTATTTGTGGACAACTTCCAGAAATTTGAAGGGGTTCCCGACAGGGTTCTGGAAGCCCAACCCAATATTAATTAAGTTCACCCGGAGTCAGGGCTTGGGCCCTCAATTCGATTCATCCCTTTGCTGTTGGAGCGAAGGGTTTTTAGATTTTTAAGAAGTCAGGACTTACGCAAGCAGGCTATATATAGCGTGTCAAAAGTAGGCGATCGCATACCAATGATAATAGCAATCGCCCTAAAAAAAAGTCCTAATTATTTATTTTCCCCCCAATTTTGGGGGCTAGGGGGCGAGATAGCTTGAAATGTATAGTGTTTAGAATGATCAGGTTATGAAGGATTGATCAGCAGTTTTAGAGACTATTTCTAAAGCAGCAATATTTGCCCCCTAAATCCCCCAAAATTGGGGGACTTTAAAAAGTTGTCCTGTTAAAGCGATCTCGTTTGAGTTACGAGCGCGATGGCAGTACCGCCGCCTGTCGGCATCGCTAACTCATTAGTACGGTAAATATAGCGTAACTGCGTAAGTCCTGGAAGTGACAAATTTTGGATTTTTCCGGTTTAATTTTATTCAGGTTAGATTTGATCATAAAATGTGATTATTTAATCCATGAA
>DATNRE010000509.1:0-5881 GCA_036703685.1 Candidatus Obscuribacterales bacterium | reverse complement strand
GATAGGGAGCCGGATCGGGTTTACCGATACCAATTTCATCGGACAAAACCACACTATCAAAATAATCTGATAACTTCAGAATTTCTAGGATAAAATCTGTATTTTCCCGAGGCGCGTTCGTGACTAAACCGGTTTTAAACTCTTGCTGATTTACCCAAGCTAAAAAGTCCGTCAATCCGGGTAAGGGTTCTAAATCAATAGCTAGTTCTCGAAATTTTAATTCTTTTAAATCTACCATTTTTAAGATATCTTCATCGGAAAATTCAGGAAATAAATCCCCTACAATTTCAGCATTGGTTCTGCCACTAATCCGAGTTTGATAAAAATGATGATCAATGGTCAATTTATAAATTTCTAAAACCTTTGCCCAAGTCCGATAATGTAATGGGTCACTATTAACCAGAGTTCCATCTAAATCAAATAAAATCGCTTTGAGCATAATAATATTATATAGTATAAAACCTAAATAGGACTGCTATAGCAATCCTATTTATTGCCTGTTCCCTATTCCCTATTCCCTATTCCCTATTACCCATTACCCATTACCCATTACCTATTCCCTATTCCCTTCTATACATTATTTTTGAATCGAACCATCCGGCATAATTGCCCCTTGAAAATTAGCTCCTTTCTGGTCTGCTCCGGTTAAATCGGCTGAGTTCAAATCCGCATCTTTAAAGGTGGCTCCATTCAGTTTAGCATTATTCAGTTTAGCCCCTCGAATAAATGCCCCGGTCAGATTCGCTTGACTCAGGTTAGCATCCGTTAAATTAGCTTGATTTAAAGTAGTTTCACTTAAATCTGCTCCCGTTAAATTAGCCCCGGTAAAATCAACACTATCTAAAAATGCTCCCTTGAGATTTACCCCTTTTAAATCCGCTTGACTAAAATTAGAATTATTCAATTTAGCCCCGGTTAAATTTTGCCCTTGCAAACTTTTTCCACTAAAATCACATCCAAAACATTCTTGATCTTGACCTAACTGAACTTGAGCGGCAGGCTTTTGGCAACCCGTAACAGTTAATAATAAAAGACTAAAACCGATAATCGTTGCCCGGGTAAAAGGTTGTATTTTTTGAACTTTCATGTTAGACATTTTAATTCTTAATTGCCCCAATAGCGTCGCCAATGAAATAGATTTTCTGTCCAATCAAATAATACCCTATTTTGACAACGGCGTTGATGTGTCCAGGCGATCGCACTTTGATGATAAACCTCGGAAAAGCTGGGAAAAATCGGAGGAAATTCAGCTAAGGTTTTAAGATTTACCCCTTGACGAATTGCCAAAGCTAGGGTATGAATCAACTCACTTCCCTGGGAACCGACCACCGTAGCCCCTAAAAGTTTACCATTAGCCAGACCCACGAGTTTACAAAATCCCGTGATTTCCCCTACAATTTGCGCCTGGGCGATCATGTTTAGGGATTGTCGCGATACAATCACTTGAGTTCCATAACGTCGTTTCGCCTGGGTTTCTGTTAACCCCACCTGTGCCAATTTAGGATCGGAAAAAATAGCCCAAGGAATGCCTTGATAATCAACCCGAAACCTCGGCCAGTATAGGGCATTTTTCAGGGCAATTTGTGCTTCATATTGGGCGATATGTTCAAAGGGATATCCCCCTAAAATTTGTCCGCATCCATAAATTCTAGGATTAGTAGTTTGTAGTTTTTGATTCACCCATAAATTATTCCCTTTAAACTCAACCCCAACCCCGCTTAAATTCCAAGATTCTATATCAGTTTGAGAACCGCAACTTACTAAAATTTCATCGACTTCTAAAGCCGTATTTCCTGCTTGAATCCATTTTTTATCGGCAATTTTTTTAACCTGAATAATTGGAGTTTGGGTTAAAATCTTAACTCCCTCGGCTTCTAATTGACCTTGAATTAACTGCACTGCCTCGGGATCTGCCTGGGATAAAATTTGAGTCGCTGAGGTTATTAGGATCACCTCTAAACCTAAACGAGCGAAATATTGGGCTAATTCAATTCCCGTAGGATCACCTCCAATAATTGCTAATCTTTGGGGAATTGTTTCTGATAGACTTGGCAATTTTTCTAAAAACAAATCTAGGGTTTCTGGAGTGATAAATCCTGTGGATAATAACCCTTCAATGGGGGGAATTTTAGGGATAGAAGCGGGGGCTAATAAATAGTTGCGCGATCGCAATATCCGATTATTAACTTTAAATCCCAAACGGGGAGATTTGATAAATTCACCCTCACCCACAATCACATCCACTCCCCCCGCCCCTAACCGTTGATGGGAATAAATTTCCTCACAATTGTTTCTAACTAAATCGACCCCAGGTTTGATCGGTTTTCTCTTAATATTCGACCCGCCCCACACCGATATAGGATCAAGTTTCGGGAGAGATAAAACCCTAGAAAATAACCCGGAATACCCCGTTTTTTCCGGTTCGACTAAAGCAATTCGCCCCTGCATTTGACTCCCCAATAAGGCGGCATAGCGTCCCGTTAAACTCCCTCCCAAAATCACCAAATCATAATCCAACATACGAAAATCAGTTATCAGTTATCAGTCATCAGTTGTAGGGGCGGGTTCATTAAGATTTAAGTGATTAACAAAGATCTAAAAGAACCCGCCCGTACCAATTATCAGTCCAAAAACCATTCCCTATTCCCTGTCCCCTGTTCCCTGTTCCCTGTTCCCTGTTCCCTGTTCCCCATTATTTCTGAGCCACCACAAATTGAGAAGATAGCAATTCCAAAGCCGCTTGATATTGATGATCGGCTTCCGTTGCGACTTGAGTTCTCAGTAAGGGTTCCGAAGGAATTACCCGATCGGGCATAATTCCCAATTTGTTAATATCGGTATGATTAGGCGTTTCATACTTAGCAACGGTTACTGCTAATCCTGAACCATCGGATAAATCAAATAGGGATTGAATTAACCCCTTGCCAAAGGTTTTTTCCCCTACTAAAATGGCTCGATGATTGTCATGTAAAGCCCCGGCTAAAATTTCACTGGCACTGGCAGTTCCTGGGTTCACTAATACCACTAAAGGAGCTTGAGTTAAAGCCGAACCCACCGCTTCAAAACTTCCCAGTAACCCTTGACGATTAACGGTATAAACAATCGTGCCTTCATCTAACCAAAGTCGGGCTATTTCTATCCCCGATTGTAATAGTCCCCCCGGATTATTTCTGAGATCTAAAATATAGGCTTTTGCCCCTTTTTTTTCTAAAGATTCAATGCCCTGGGCAACTTCTTCGGTGGCATTGGCACTAAATTGACTTAAACGAATATAACCTAATGGAGTGTTTCCCAAATCAGAACGCAGTTCGGTAATCACTGGGTTAAGGGCAATGCGATCGCGAACTAAAATAATATTTTTCGGGGTTTTGTCGTCAGGGCGTAATACAGTTAAAGTCACTTGACTGCCCCTGGGCCCCCGCATCCGAGCCGCCGCCTCATCCAGAGTTAACTCAGAGGTCGCCAAGCCATCAATTTTCAAAATCCGATCCTGGGGTTGAATACCCGCCGCCTCTGCGGGAGAACCATCAATGGGGGCAATAACTGTTAAATTGCCCGTTTCCCCGTCCTGGGAAATTTGTAATCCTACCCCCATCAATTCCCCGGAGGTACTCACCCGTAAACTGCGATATTGATCCGGTCGTAATAACCGGGTAAACGGGTCATCCAAGGTGGCTAACATCTTCTCAATGGCATCATAGGTATCCTCGCGGTTTTTGAAGGGTTGGCGGATGAGTTTCTCGCGGATAGACCACCAGTTTTGATGGTTGAAACTTTCATCCACATAGGCGCGATTAATAATTCGCCAACTTTCACTCAAGATTTTTTGGTCTTCGGTCAAGGCCAGAACCGGGTTTGTCCAAGTGATCCAGATTAAGCTAACTTGCAGAATAATTAGAAATGCGATCGGGAAAACGCGCTTGTACATGGTGGTGATTTAACGTTGCTTTTAACTTAGATGGGGGGATCAACCGATTTAAGACCTTTCACAGCTTGATTTTCAGCCCCAGCCCTGGGGAATTCGATCTGGGACAGGTTGATTCCCGACTTTTGTGAAAATTGAGTTAAAGTTATGTTACATTTTTTAGAGTAGGGGAGAACACGCAAGTCTTTTAGCCTAAGCTGTCAATCGGATTAAACCGACCCCCTTTTCCTTATAGTGATGGCTTTTTGATAGCCAGAGAACTCTGGCTTCAGACAGTCCTATCTGAAGATATCGATTCATGATGTCTTAAAGGAATAATAATAGGCAGCCATTTATTTTTAGGAATTCTAGCTTCATGTTTTCTAAGGGAATCAAAGAATCTCAGACTTTCAAGTGGTTTGATGAACGGCTGGATATCCAAGCACTTGATGATGACATTTCGAGTAAGTATGTACCCCCTCATGTCAACATCTTTTATTGCTTGGGTGGAGTCACTTTAGTTTGCTTTTTAATCCAGTTTGCCACTGGGTTTGCGATGACGTTCTATTATAAACCGACCGTCACAGAAGCTTTCACTTCCGTTCAATACATTATGACGGATGTGAGCTTTGGTTGGTTAATTCGCTCCATCCATCGCTGGTCTGCCAGCATGATGGTGTTAATGATGATCCTGCACGTTTTCCGCGTTTATCTCACCGGTGGTTTCAAAAAGCCCCGGGAATTAACCTGGATCACGGGTGTGATTTTAGGCGTGATTACCGTTTCCTTTGGGGTAACGGGTTATTCTCTGCCTTGGGATCAAGTCGGTTACTGGGCTGTGAAAATTGTATCCGGGGTTCCTGAAGCAATTCCCGTTGTCGGTTCAACCATTGTGGAACTGATGCGGGGTGGTACGGCCGTTGGTCAAAGCACCCTGAGCCGTTTCTACAGCTTACATACCTTTGTCTTGCCCTGGCTGATTGCGGTCTTTATGTTAGCCCACTTCCTGATGATTCGGAAGCAAGGGATTTCTGGCCCCCTCTAAATTTCAGGGACGGGCTAGGGTTGGGTTTATCGCTACTCCTGTATCGGAAGTCATTTTGAGAAAGTTAACTTTTCTCTAACGGTTTGGGAGTAGCTTTTGTTAAACTCAAAAGACTAGCAATAATCGGTTAAATTTTCCCAGAAGGAGCGTATTTTAATTATGTCCATCTTAAAAAAGCCAGATCTCAGTGATCCCGTTCTTCGCGCTAAACTAGCTCAGGGTATGGGTCACAACTACTATGGTGAACAGGCTTGGCCGAATGATTTGTTATATACTTTCCCGGTTGTGATTTTGGGAACCTTCGGTTTAGTCGTGGCGTTATCCGTTCTTGACCCCGCCATGGTAGGAGAACCCTCTAATCCTTTTGCCACTCCGTTAGAAATTTTACCCGAATGGTATCTCTGGCCAACGTTCCAAATTTTGCGGGTTGTTCCCAATAAATTGTTAGGAATTATGTTGATGTCTTCGATTCCTGTGGGTTTAATTGCGGTTCCTTTAATTGAGAACGTTAATAAGTTCCAAAACCCCTTCCGTCGTCCTGTGGCCACGGCTGTTTTCTTATTTGGAACTTTAGTAACCCTGTGGTTAGGAATTGGCGCCGCCCTTCCCATTGATAAGTCTTTAACTTTGGGATTTTAGACGACATCCTCTCCAAATTTTGGAGGATCTGATACCTGTGAAGTTGACCGGGATAGCGTGTTAGGCTAGGTCTGGGAGCATCACAGGTATCCTTTTTTATGGGAATAGAATTCTTCAGAAGGGAAGGGTTAAGCCTAATTTAACCACAAAGACACGAAGACACCAGGAATTTATAAACACGCTCGCGGCTCATTTTTTGTGCCTAGAACAATATATCTTTGAACCCTAGCTATGTTATTAAAAAAACACCCAAATTTAGATCAAAATTGTTTACTTTGGTGCTTTTTAGCGGT
>DATNRE010000508.1:0-2635 GCA_036703685.1 Candidatus Obscuribacterales bacterium | reverse complement strand
ATTTGGCCTAATTGCTTGGTTTACGATCACCTTGGTCGCCAGTGAGGATTCGGATTCCTCCCAACCTTGGTTAATCTCATTGATGTTTGCGGGGGCGATCGCGGGTTGGGTGCTAGGAAATCAAGCGGGGGGCATGATTACCGCAACTGTCTGGGGGATGGTCGGCATTGGATTAGGGGCGATCGCAGGTTCAGAAACAGCCTCTAAATCGCTAATTGGACTATTGACGGTAATGGGAATTGCCGCCATTGCCGGATTAATTGCCGGAACTCGCCGGGGAAATTGGGTGGGTTCATTTGTGGGTGGCGGTTTTGGGGTAATTATGGGATTAATGTTAGGAATTATTTTAGATGCGATGTTTCAATCGAGAGCCAAACTGGGAACGGGGAGTTTATTTGGATTAGTATTAGGAGGATGGATCGGGGCTTGGATGGGAGCGGGTCAAAAAGCCATGATTCGGGTGATCGAACGCCTACAGCCAGAGGTGATTATTGCAGCTTGGGGTGCGATCGCCTTGGTTGCCGGAGTCGTGGCGCAAATGGTAGCGGGGGAAAAATTACTGGCGTCGTACAATGGATTTTATACCTTTTTGATTTTAGGGATAATTTCCGGCCTCGGTTTTAGTTTTGGATGGTGGTTAGCCTACTAATCCTTTGAAACTAAAGATTTATATTGAATCGCAGAAAATCGGGAACATTAAAACATCGATTTCTGGTCTAAAGGTAATAGAGATCCTGTCAAATTTGTAACTTTAATTTAACAACAATGGAACTTGATTTATCTCGTTTTTTTAAAGCTTCTAATCCGGCTGAAACCTTAGATGTGGAAGACCCGGAAGATCAACAATATTATATTGATTTTTCTCCTGCACGGGGAGGGAAACTGATTGAGCAAATTTCCCGAACCATTACCCGTTTATCGCCCGATCGCCCCACTTGTCAACTGTTTACCGGTCATGTTGGATCGGGGAAATCAACGGAATTACTCCGACTTCAATCTCAACTGAAAAAAGAAGGATTCCATGTCGTTTATTTTGAGTCGAGTAAGGATTTAGATATGGGGGATGTGGATATCACGGATATTTTATTAGCGATCGCCCGTCAAGTCAGCGAAAGTATTGAACTGCTGAAAATTAAATTACAACCCAAAGGTTTTAAGAGTTTATTAATTGGAGTAATCGGGGTTTTAAATACAGAAATTGATTTAAAAGGAGATCTGAATTTACCTGGAATTGGCACAGTTAGTGCGAGTACGGAAGGAGAGTTTTCCCTAGCCATGGGAATTGGCAATATTACCGCTAAAACCAAAGATAGCCCAGATTTAAGATCTTTATTACGTCAATATTTAGAACCTCGAACCAATAATATTTTAGAGGCAATTAATAAAGAATTATTAGAACCTTCAATCGGGCAATTGAAACAAATGGGGAAAAAGGGTTTGATGGTCATTGTTGATAATTTAGACCGAATCTCTAATAACCAAAGCAGTACCGGACGTCCACGACCCGAATATTTATTTATTGATCGAGGCGAACAACTAAATAAACTCAATTGTCATGTTGTCTATACGATTCCATTAGGTTTAATTTTTTCTAATGATTTGGGACAACTGATGAATCGCTTTGGGAGTGACCCAAAAACCTTACCCATGGTTACGGTAAAATTTGAAGATGGAACACGCTGTGAAGAAGGAATTGAACTGTTACGACACATGGTAATGGCGAGAGCATTTCCGGGGATTGATCCCCAAGAATATACAAATTTAGTCACACAAATTTTTGATAATCATGACACCTTAGATCGACTTTGTACCATTAGTGGGGGTCATGTGCGGAGTTTACTCATTTTGTTATATAGCTGTTTACAAAGAGAAGATCCGCCATTAACCAGACAGTCCTTAGAGGAGGTAATTTTGCAACGGCGTCACCAATTAACCTTAGCCATTGAAGCCAATGAAAGAGAAATGTTGCGTCAAGTCGCAGCAACCAAAAAATTAAGTGGTCAAATGGAATATCAAACCCTATTAAGAAGTTTATGGGTGTTTGAATATCATCAATCCCAACATTTTTGGTATGACGTTAATCCGATTTTGGTAGAAGCTCAGGAATTTTGAACCCGAATTTAGATGGATAGGACTTACGCAGGTTGACCGAGAAACCAGGTTTTTTAGAGAATATGTCGGTTACAACGAAGTATTGTCGGAAAAAAACCCGGTTTCTTTGGTTGGGTGCGTAAGTCCTGAATTTGTCTAGGGGGTTTAAATAAAAAAAATATTGTTTTTTAAAGAAAAACATAATCTATGCTAATATGTCCCCATCTCTCCCATCGGGAGAAAAATGATCTATCAGAATAGAAATAATGTTGAGATTATTAACCCAAACCGTAGTCATCGGGATGACTTTGTTGTTCTTAATCTTAGGAGGCCAATTTTTCATCCTAGAACCAGCCCACGCCACTATCAGGCAGCAACAGGAAGCCCCTGGACAAATGTTGTATCAATCCCGTCATAGCTTACGAGACGAAACCGGGACTGCTTGGCAAGTTGTTCTATTTAAACGGGTCAAGAATAATCAGATTGACACTATTAATTTACGTTTAGTGGGATTTCCGAATCAGGCTGTATTTCTTCATCCTCA
>DATNRE010000507.1:0-4973 GCA_036703685.1 Candidatus Obscuribacterales bacterium | reverse complement strand
GTTTGGCCTAATTTAACCACAAAGACACAAAGACACAAAGAAATGAATGTAAGGAAAATTTTCCCTTTTTCGGAATCTTCTGTTAGCCATTGGTCAAGGTCAGCCCGATGGTTACGCGCGATCACTTTTCTTTGGTTATTTATTGGCTTAATTGTGATGTTTTCTGCCTCCTATCCGATCGCCTACGCGGAACAGGGAGATGGATTATATTATTTCAAACGTCAATTAATTTGGACAGCCGTAGGTTTAGTCGGGTTTAGTTTTATTGTTCAATCTTCCCTAAAATTTTGGTTAAAAATTTCCCAATGGGGAGTTTTAATTATTCTGGGATTGTTATTTCTGACTTTAGTTCCGGGGTTAGGAACTACTATTAATGGAGCTACACGCTGGATTTCTATTGGGCCGATTCCAATTCAACCTTCGGAGTTAATGAAGCCGTTTTTAGTCTTACAAAGTGCTCGTTTTTTTGGCAATTGGGATCGTTTAAATTGGCAAATTCGGTTCATTTGGTTGGGAATTTTTGGGATTGTTTTATTATCGATTCTTGCCCAACCTAATCTCAGTACCACCGCCCTGTGTGGGATGACTATTTGGTTAGTTGCTTTAGCGGCGGGACTGCCTTTTTCCTATTTAGGAGGAACGGCTTTAGGCGGGATATTTTTAGCTATTTTAAGTGTTACTATTAAAGAATATCAAAGACGACGAATTTTATCTTTTTTAAATCCTTGGATTGATCCGATGGGAGACGGATATCAGTTAGTTCAAAGTCTTTTGGCGGTTGGTTCCGGTGGATTGTGGGGGACTGGATTGGGATTATCTCACCAAAAATTATATTATTTACCGATTCAATATAGTGATTTTATTTTCTCAGTTTATGCGGAAGAATTTGGCTTTATGGGGGGAATATTATTTTTATTATTGTTAGCAACTTATGGAACTTTAGCCCTACAGGTGGCGATGAAAGCTCGACAAATTGAACATCAATTAATTGCGATCGGGGTGATGGTAGTCATGGTGGGACAATCCTTATTAAATATTGGGGTGGCTACGGGTGCTTTACCTACCACGGGTTTACCTTTACCCCTATTTAGTTATGGGGGAAGTTCCATGATTGCGAGTTTAGCTTTAGCGGGGTTACTGATTCGGGTTGCTCGGGAAGAAAACCAAGCCCAGGTGATTTCTTTAGCTGATCATCGGTCAACCCAAACCCCTAGTCGCTGAATTGGGCGATCGCCAATCCGTAGAAACCGGGTTTTTGCCAGAACTTATTTTACTAATATGAACCTTAATTCAAAAACCCGGTTTCTGAACAGGTCATAGAATCTAAGCAACAATTTAGGGATGGGGGAGAATAAAATTGAATCGGAATTGTGATTATAAATTCGGTTCCTTTTCCCAATTCAGATTGAAATGATAGGATTCCTTCGTGATAATCTTCAACAATTTCACGGCTAATAAATAGTCCGAGTCCCGTACCTTTTCCGATGGCTTTTGTTGTAAAAAACTGTTCAAATAGCCGTATTTTTACATCCCCATCCATGCCTAACCCATTATCGGTAATTTTTACCCTAACTCTATCGGGTTGGATCAGTTCTGTTTGAATATGAATGATAGGAGTTTCCTGACCATTTTGCCATTTTGCTGTCGCTTCTTCTAAAGCATCAATAGCATTACCTAAAATATTCATAAACACCTGATTAATTTTACCTCCATAACATTCAACTAAAGGCAAATTTCCATAGTCTTTTTGAATCACAATTTCCGGGCGATTAGATTTTGCCTTTAACCGACTTTTTAAAATTAATAATGTACTTTCTAACCCTTCATGTAAATTAATTGGTTTTACCGTTAATTCATCTTTCCTCGAAAAGTTTCTCAGGGAGCGGGAAATTTCAAAAATCCGATCCGCAGATATTTTTACGGAGCTAAAAACTTCGGGTAAATCCTCAATCACAAAATCTAAACTCACTCCTTGCATATAACTTGTAATCTCGGCAATGGGTTGAGGACATTGTTTTTGATACAGTCGCAGGACATAAATTAAATCTTGAATATAGTTATCAATACAATTAATATTTCCATAAATACAGTTAACAGGATTATTAATTTCATGGGCTAAACTGGCAATCAGTTGACCCAAAGAAGCCATTTTTTCCTGATGGAACATTTGGGCTTGGGTTTCTTTGAGTTGTTTTAAGGTATGAGAAAGTTGTTGGGCTTGAGCATAGGCGATCGCTGTGGTTTTACAGCTTTTTTTATATAATTCAATTTGTTGCTTTTCTAGTTCTAATTGTTCTACCTCGCTTTCAAGCTGATATTGACTGACTACAGCATCTAAAGCATCTAATAATTGACCTGAAGCCAATTTTAAAATTAAATTCAGATCCAAATTATCTAGTCCTAAATTCTGATCCGGTGTATTTAACAAAGATTTAACCGCAGTAATATAATCACGAACCTGTTGATCCAGATTATAGGGAGATAGATAATATATTTTATGAATTTCTGAGGAGAGAGTCGATTTTAAACTGTGATTAAACTGACCTAAAATTAACATTTGATGAGATTTATCAAAACTGTGGAGATTCTCTTGTAAAATCCTGATAATCTGCTCTTTTTCCCCTAAACTTTTATGATTAACTAACCTCAAACAAAATAAAGCAATTCGTTGAGATAACATACGTTGACGACCACTGAGATTAATGATCGCTGCACTAATATTTTGAACCGCATAAATTTCATCGAGATTAAAATAATCATCAATCTTAATCATAGCTGACCTTTCCCTACTTGCTAATAATTGATTACATCCTTGAATTAACTTAACAAAGACTAATCTGAATTCCCTATATCTCAATTGTCTAAACTTATTGATTTATTATTTGTATCGATTATTACACTAGCCTAGAGGTGATTTCTCTCCCATAAAATTAAAATAGGGTTTAGAACAGTAGCTAGAGGAGTTGTTAACGCCACTACTACTATTCCAAACCCTATTAAAATACGCAAAGAAACCCGGTTTCTAGGAAAAATATGAAGGTTTTTCGCTAGATATCTCAGAAGAAACCCGGTTTCTGACCTCGCGTGCGTAAGTCCCGTTAAATTGGTTTTAGCTGGAGGTTACGGTTTTTTCATTTCCCGGGCAAGATTCCGATACATATCCATGCTGCTGTCAGCCCGACGGCGTTCAGTCTTGCTCGATGGTTCCTCCGTCACCGAATTAGCAGCCGTGGAAGAACTCTGTGGCTTGGCTTTGGTGGATTTGGGAGCTTCAACTTCAACGGGGAAAGTCTTTTTCACCGGAGCCATATCCTTGAATCGATCCACATCCCCCAGACCTTGGGCTGCATTACCATCGAGATAGAAACCACTTCCGGTTTCTTCCTGGGGTTTAGAATCTCCTTTTTTGCCAAACAAACCGAATAATGCCATCTTGCCCTCCCGCTAATTTGAATTGCGAATAATTTTAAGTTTTATGACATTTTATCATAAATTGTCTTTAATTTTTATAGGACTTACTCATGGGGCCCGAGAAACCGGGTTTTTTAGAAAATATGGGGGTCACAACGAAGTATTTTCGTAAAAAAACCCGGTTTCTTTTGTTGGGTGCGTAAGTCCTGTTTTATTTGTTTCAGCTAAAACCCAAGAATTTAGCGGGCTAAAGCCCAACAACGAATTAAGGACAATTATGGGACTGAAGCAGAGCTAAAACTTTCTTCACTCCTTCGGGGAAAATCACCACCAAACTACCCGGAGTTGCTTCACCTAGAGCAGTTTCAATCGCTTTGACTTCTTCGAGAATAATCTCATAATCAAAATCAGGATTTTCCTGTTTAACCCCAATTTCAATATATTTAGCCACATCTCCCCGGGGACAGCCGCGATTATCCTCGTCTTCCTTAATAATAATCCGCTCGAACATTTGAGCGGCTAATCGTCCTAATTCGATAAAATCCTCCGGGCGACGGTCTCCGGGGGCACAGACTACCCCAATTCGTTTACCATCGGGCCAATTGCGAACAAACTCCAGAATCGCTTGAAAACTGGCACGGTTATGGGCATAATCGAGTAAAACATGGAAAGACTGATAGGGAATTAAATTCATCCGTCCGGGGGTTTGTTCCACCGACATTTCAAATGTCCGTAACCCCTGACTAATCTCCTCAATGGTGACTCCCTGGACGTAGGCGGCTAAACTGGCGGCGAGGGCATTGGCTATCATAAATGGAGCTAACCCCCGGAGGGTGAGGGGAACATTCGCCATCTGTTCCACCCGAATCATTTGATCTGCTTTTAAAAAGGATAAATAACCGGATTCATAAATGGCTGCAACGCCCCCCTGAGCCACGTGTTGACTCACAATGGGGTTGTCTGGGTTCATGGAAAAATAAGCTACCTTCGCTTTTACCTGAGATGCCATGGCTACCACTAATGGATCGTCGGCATTTAATACCGCATACTCACTTGCCACCCTGGCGACAACGCTTTTTACCTCCGCCATCTCCTCGACGGTGTTAATATCCTGTAACCCCATATGGTTTTCGGAAACATTCAAGACCACGCCCACATCGCAGCGAGCAAACCCCAATCCAGACCGGAGAATCCCTCCCCGGGCGGCTTCTAATACGGCTAGTTCCACGGTCGGATCATTTAAAATTAAGGCGGCGCTTTGAGGCCCGGTATTATCTCCGGCTTCTGCTAAAAAGTCTCCGATATAAGTCCCGTCGGTGGTGGTAAAACCTACGACTTTTTGAGTTTCTTTCAGGATATGGGCAATTAAACGGGTGGTAGTCGTTTTACCATTCGTTCCGGTAATGGCGGTAATCGGGATCTGACTGGAGGTTCCGGGGGGATAGAGCATATCCACAATCGGCACTGCCACGTTCCGGGGTGTGCCTTGATTGGGTTGAATGTGCATCCGTAACCCGGGGGCGGCGTTAACTTCCACAATCACCCCGTCCACTTCCCGTAGG
>DATNRE010000506.1:0-2366 GCA_036703685.1 Candidatus Obscuribacterales bacterium | reverse complement strand
GCTCAAAATAATCTAAAATTTCGCCCAGTTGAGTCGTAAATTGTTGTTCTTCTTCTGGGGTTAGCTCCAGTCGAGCCAAAAAAGCAACTTTAGAAACTTGTTCACGCTCAATAGTCATATTTAATCGGGCTTTAGGTAGGTTAGCAAAGGGAAAACTGAAAGCAAACTTAATTAAAAATAGATGTCGATTTTGCTTCTTCCGGTGACTTTCAGCCAGTTCTGAGCTTCAATATAGTTATTCGGGGCTAAACGAATTGCCCTAACCCAATATTCCGCCGCTTGCTTAAATTCTTCTTCTGCGGTGTCTTCATCTCCCGCTTCCTTCGCCTTTTCTCCTTGATAATGGTAAATTACCGCAATATTATTCAAAGCCTGGGGCATTCGGGGATTTAACTCAATCGCTTGTTGATAATATTCCAACGCTTCTTCATGTTCTCCATTGCTGGCATGAATTAAGCCCATATTATAAAGAATAAAACTCCGATCATAGGGATCTTCCTCTAAGGTTAAGGCTTCTTGGTAATTTTCTATGGCTTCTGCATATTCGCCGTCGGCCTGGGCTGACATTCCATCCCGATAATAGGCAAATGCTTCCTTAGCTTTTTTATTGGTGGGCAGCATCTTGAGGATCATATCTGCCATGACCGTAAAGCTTTTATCAATAAAGTTATCGTTACGTTGTGATCTGGGCATAAAATTTTAATCTCCAAAGTTTAAGGTGGGAAACCCCATAATTTTTGGCAAGTTCCCTAACAGCCTATCGCCTAATCTTACCTTAATCAGTTATCAGTCATCAGTTATTAGTGTGTGTACTATTAATTCAATGTAGAGACGCGCCCGGGCGCAGCCATGCTGAAGGCTATTGGCACGTCTCTACGGGGAATCTGTTAACTCAAACTAATGCAAGGTTGCATCCGCTTCATTGAAGACGGGATAGGATTTGGGGATTTTGTGGGTAACTGGAGAAGCCAATAACAGAATCTTCTCCATTAACCAGGGGGCAAAACGGTTACACCAAACGGCTAAATGGCTTTGCCATCCGACTAAAATTTCCGGGGCATCTTTATCCAAACCCGCCACTAATACCTTAGCAACCCGTTCGGCGGTCATGGGGACAACCCAACGGAATAACTGCAAGTCCCGGGTCATGTCCGTGTCGGTTAAGGTGGGCAATAGGGCCATCACCCGAATATTGTAGGGGGCTAATTCTTGGCGGAGAGCCTCTGTAAACCCTAAAATGGCGAATTTAGTCGCGGAATAGGTGGACATGGTGGGGGCCGCAATTTTGCCCATCAAACTCGATACATTAATAATGGTTCCCGATTCGCGGGTGGCCATCCGTCGAGCGATCACATGGGTGATGGTATACAACCCGATTAAATTCAAGGAGATTTCCTCCTGAACTTCTGGCAGTTTGGATTCTAAAAACGGGGTTTGGTGGGCAACACCCGCACAATTAACCAAAATCTCAATCGGCCCGTGAGTTCGCCAAGCCTGGGCGATCGCAATATGGACTTGAACAGATTGGGTTAAGTCTAGGGCTAAGGTAATCACCTCTACGCCCGTGGGTTCTATTTCCGTGGCTAATTCTGCGAGTCGTTGACGATCGCGTGCCACTAAAATCAGACGTTTAACGCCATTTTGGGCAAATTCTAAGGCAATTGCCCGGCCAATTCCACGGGAAGCCCCAGTAATTAGGGCTGTTTTTCCTTGAATAGTCATTGTTAAAACCTCCTGTTGAGGAGGAATTCGGCGCGACCGGAGCGGGGTTTTCCCACCCGTTTGAGTCGGGATTTTTTCATCCCAAGCGACCCTGACATCTTGTTAGGCGCACCGACATTCCTCTATGCAGCGTGTAAAAAATCTGAAAAATCTAAAAATTTGGTGTCATGATTGTAGAGATTTCTAATGGGTCACGATTAGACAACAGACCAGGCTATCTTTTTTCCTTAATTCCTGGTTAACAGAGCGACATTGATTTCAAGCATGGCTCAACTGTCTCCTCAATACGAGCGTTCATGGCAAGACCCTCTATGCACAATCTAGCAAGTTAATCCACAAGTTGCAACATTTTTTAATAAATTTGTCGTAATATTTCTTAACAATAGGCAATAGGCAATAGGCAATAGGCAATAGGCAATAGGCAATAGTTTGCTCCCCTGCCTCCCCCTGCCTCCCCTGCTCCCCCTGTTCCCTGTTCCCTGTTCCCTGTTCCCTGTTCCCTCAGAAATTGATAAACTATTTCCATCAATTCAACGTCTATATTAAAAGCTGTCCTATTTTTGCGGTTGACCATGCCATTGTCCGACACTCCCGAAAAAACTGTCCTTGATTTACACGCAGAAGCAAATCACCATATTGCCCAA
>DATNRE010000505.1:0-21948 GCA_036703685.1 Candidatus Obscuribacterales bacterium | reverse complement strand
GGAGTTGGGCGATCGCATTTTTTAAATAGGGGACAGTGACATTTTCCGCGAGTTGAGCATGATCATCAATTAAGCCCTGATAGCGCACAATTCCCGAGCGATCTAATAAAAATGTTTCTGGGGTATTACTCGCCCCAAAACAATGGGCTACCTCTTGGGTAATATCTCGAATATAAGGAAAATTCAATCCCTGTTCTCGGGCAAAATTTTTCATATTCTCAAAACTATCATCCGGGTATTGGGTGGCATCATTGGCATTAATTCCTACTAAAATCACACCCTGTTCCCGATAGTCTTGTTGCAACTGTTTCAGGCGGTTTAAATAGGAAAGAACATAGGGACAATGGTTACACATGAAAATCACGACAACGGCTCTATATTCTTTTAAATAGCAAGATAAATGATGAACTTCATCATCAATTCCTGGTAATTCAAAATCAGGAGCGTAACGATTGATTAAAGTACCCGGCATAGTTGGTTTTCTCACCTTCTTAAAACAGTGAATTGTATTTAGATTTAATTTCACCCTGATTAAATGTTGATCTTCCTAGGTCTATACCTCATGTTAATCGAATTCGTTCGATGGAAAAAATTCGATCAATCACCTTGAGGATATCTCCAGTCATTGGATAAGTTGATCAAGCATACTAACTAGATTAATTGACAATCTAACATCAGTCAAGGATTTTAGAAGATTTTCAGGAATAAACCCTATATTTATAAGGGTTTGAACCCAAAATAAATATTAGTTATTTTTGATAAGTATGGGACGCAAAGGATAAAAAGTCGGGAGAGAATCAGGATCTATTTTTATGCTTGATTTCCCAGGCTTCTATTAACCTTTGACTCAGGGTTTCACTGACTAATTGATTGGCAGATGGCGTCAAATGAATATGATCTCGATAGAGGGTTTCGGGTTGAGCAGTGGCTTTGAAGATCGGCAAAAAATCAATATAAACCCAATTTTGAGCTTGTGTGAATGCCATTAATCGTTGACGGGCTTTAATTTCATAATCCCGCGATCCGGGTTCACCGACTTCCCTTAATAAAGGTGTCATTGCTAAAATCAAGTCCGCATGATTTTGCCGAGCGAGGGCTTGAATTCTTTGGATTTTTTCCAAATTATATCCCACCGGGTCAGAGGGTTGGGGTTGGGGGACGGTCGCCATGGGTGCAGAGGGTTTTAAATAGCGGTTAAACACCTCTATTAAAGCTAAACCAGGGGAGCTATTAGGATAGTTGCGATCGCGTCCGACAACGGCAGGATTTGGGGTTCCAGAGAATAAATCATCGGTATTGATCAACAACACTATCACCTCGGAACCAAACAGCCCAAACCGTTTTAAATAGGCCAGTTGATTCGGTGGCCCCCAGGAATTGACAGCCACATTCAGGACTTCCCAATTCCCCCCACTACCCGCAGCCGCCAATTGTTCACCCATTAAGGCTGAAAGGGTTTGAGATTGGTCTGTCCACCATCCCCCATTCACCAAAGAATCCCCCAATAACATCACCCGTCGAGTCCCCACCGTTGGTAGTGGGCTAATAGTCCCACTTCGCATCGAATACTGGTTAATATTAATTAAATTGCCATGACGACGGGTTTTTTGGTTGGGCGCTAATAAATAACCGATGTCCGAGTCCGCCAAATAGAGGACGGGAGACCCCAATCCCCAACCCAGGCGTAACCCCATTTCCATCGCCATCAAAACACCAAACAATGTTCCCAACAGGACTAGAAGAATTTTCATTTTTTTATCGGTGATCAAAAATGGGAGCCAGAAGACCCACACCATAAAGAACGTTACTGTCGGGATGAATGGCGACCCCAAAAAATAAATTATAGATTTTGTGTGAGAATGTTAGGACATGATAGAAAAAGCCTAACGTTACCGATTCTATCCAAATCCTGAACCAGAAGACTGAAAGACTGTTAATTCTTGGGCTGATAATACGGATACTTGATTACTGATAAAACTGTATAATGTAATGTCTTTATTCATTTTCAAACCCCCCATACTCTGCCTTTGCCTTGAGCCTAGAGGTAAGGTGGCAAAACTTTGGTGGTCATAGGTAAATCCGTGGACTTAGATCAAATCTTTAAAACTCCTAATCCTATTATCGGTGTTGTACATCTGTTGCCTCTACCGACTTCTCCCCGTTGGGGAGGAAACCTGAAAACTGTTATTGACCGCGCTGAACAAGAGGCAACCGCCCTGGCTTCCGGTGGGGTTAACGGCATCATCGTCGAAAATTTTTTTGATGCTCCCTTTGCCAAAGATCAAGTTGATCCAGCCGTTGTCAGCGCCATGACTCTGATTGTGCAGAGGATTATGAACTTAGTCACCCTGCCCATAGGAATTAATGTGCTGCGGAATGATGCCCATAGTGCCTTAGCCATTGCAGCCTGTACGGGTGCTCAATTTATCCGCGTTAATGTCTTGAACGGCGTCATGGCCACGGATCAAGGGATTATTGAAGGTCACGCCCATGAAATCCTGCGGTATCGAAGGGAATTGGGCAGTGATGTCAAAATTCTAGCCGATGTTTTGGTCAAACATGGTCGTCCATTAGGATCTCCTAACCTGACCACGGCTGTTCAAGAAACGATTGAGCGGGCCTTGGCCGATGGGGTAATTCTCTCCGGTTGGTCTACGGGCAGTCCCCCCAGTTTAGAAGATTTAGAACTGGCTCAGGCGGCGGCCATGGGCACCCCTGTATTTATTGGCAGTGGCGCCAATTGGGAAAACGTGGGAACTCTGATCCAAGCGGCGGATGGGGTGATTGTGTCCAGTTCTTTAAAACGCCATGGACAGATTCATCAAGCGATTGATCCCAGTCGAGTTAGTCAGTTTGTAGAAACGACCCACCGGAGCTTAAATCAGTTATCAATGATCAGTTATCAGTTATCGGTGAAAGAAAAAAGTAATCCGTGATCATAAAGGAAGTGTACAGATTAACTCTTACGGACGCACGCACGTCTCTACTCTTAAACTGATAACTGATAACTGTTTACTGATCACTGATTATGGGACGTTCTACCCCTTGGATTTACCGTTGGTCACGGCCGATGATCGCGGCGATCGCGATTATCGGTATGATCGAAAATATCTACTTAACCAGTATTAAACTCCTAGGTGGGACGGCGGTTTGTCCCACCTCTGGCTGTGATGAGGTGCTCAATAGTCCTTATGCGACGGTCTTGGGTTTACCCCTAACTCTATTTGGATTTTTAGCCTATACCACGGTTTTGCTGTTAGCCGTTGCTCCTTTGATTGTTAACCCGGTGACAGAAAAAGCCCGTCGCCAAACAGTTGAAACTCAGACGGGGTTTTTTCTATTCCTCGTAACTACTGCAATGGTCTGTTTCAGTAGTTACTTGATGTTTTTGCTCTTTTTTAGAATTCAAGCAATCTGTCCCTACTGTATTGCCTCGGCCCTGTTCTGTCTGAGTCTATTTGTTTTAACTCTCATCGGCACCAGTTGGGAAGATCTGGGTCAACTTTGGTTCTCGGGTCTTGGGGTAGCGATGATTACGGCCATTGTTGCCCTAGGTTTGTACAATAGTGTTGATGTTGCCAATGCTCCTAACTCTTTGGATAACAGTAATGGTCAGACCGGGTTAGCGATTACTACCACATCCGGGCCAGCCGAAATTGCTTTAGCTCGTCACTTGACCCAAACGGGAGCCAAGGAATATGGAGCCTATTGGTGTTCCCACTGTTACGACCAAAAACAGCTTTTTGGGAAAGAGGCCTTTGCTATGATTAACTATATTGAATGTACGAGTGATGGCAAAAATTCTCAAACCCAAGTTTGCGAAAAAGCCGGAATTGAGGGTTTCCCCACTTGGGAAATTGGGGGCAAATTGTACCCGGGAATTCAACCCTTAGAAAAATTAGCGGAATTATCGAACTATCAGGGGCAACAAAACTTTAAGTATTGATCGATTGATCAATACTTGAAATAGCGCAGGTTTTGAACTGTTATCAGTTATCAGTAAAAAAAGAAGTAGTCAGAAAATAGTTTATTGTATTGATTTTTAACTCTTAACTCTTAAACTGATAACTGATAACTGATAACTGATAACTGATTTATGGCATGGTTGTAACCGATGTTCAAAAGATTTAAAGAGTATTGTCGTCGAGTCCCACTCAAAAGCTGGTTATCTCAAGAAGGTCGAGTATTAGTCACGGCTTCGGGTGTGACGGCGGTAGTGATTTTTATTAGATTTTTAGGGATTTTACAACCGTCCGAATGGGCGCTTTATGATCAATATTTTCGAGCACGTCCCTTAGAATCGGTAGATGATCGGATTTTAATTATTGGGATTGATGAACAGGATTTACAACAGTATGGGTTTCCAACTTCTGATCAAATTTTGGCTCAACTGTTACAAAAAATTAATCAGGGTCAACCACAAGCCATTGGTTTAGATATTTATCGGGATTTGCCCATCGCACCCGGACAAGCAGAATTAGCAAAAGCCTTTGAAACGATTCCTAATTTAATCGGGATTGAACTATTAGAAACCGACAGAAAGTCCGAGGTTAAATCACCTCCCATTTTAGTAGAAAAAAACCAAGTTGGGTTTAATAATCTCCCGCGAGATGCCGATAGTAAAGTTAGACGGGGATTATTATATATTAACAATAAAAATCAGCAATTTCGCACAAGTTTTGCTTTACAACTGGCTCTAATTTATCTCGAAAATCAAGGAATTATACCTAAACCTTCTCCGAAAAATCCCAAGGAATTAAAAATCAAAAATACTGTATTTCCTTGGTTTAAACCTAATGATGGTTCCTATATTAGAGCCTACGATGGCGGTTATCAATTCTTAGTCAACCTACGGGGGCCGACGGGAACATTCCCCTCAATTCCGATGCGGGATATTTTGGAAGGTCGAGTTTCTCCTGATTTAATTAAAAATCGAATTGTGATTATTGGTTCCACGGCTCCGAGTATTAAAGATTCAGAATTTACCTCCTATAGTGATGGGATATTTAAGTCTTCTGAACCCATGTATGGTGTTGAATTGCAAGCCCAATTAACCAGTCAAATTATTAGTTCAGTTTTGGATGGTCGAACCCTAATTAAAGTCTGGCCAGAACCCTTAGAATGGCTGTGGATTTTCGGATGGTCTTGGGTGGGGGCTGCCTTGAGTTGGAAACTTCAATCCCTCCGTCGTTCAGTGTCTTTAATTATTTTAATTAGTATTGGGATCGGCGGGGTAACTTATCTGGCTTTTCTTCAAGGTTGGTGGATTCCTGTGATTCCAGCTAATCTGGCTTTAATGGGATCGGCGGGGGTGATTATTGCCCATTTAGCCCATTTACAAGGAGAGTTAAAACGGTCTACGGAATTTTTACAAAGTATTATTAATACGATTCCTGACCCGATTTTTGTCAAAAATAAAGACCATCAGAAAATAGTTTTAAATCAAGCCTATTGTAAATTTGTGGGTTATCCGTTGAATGTGTTAAGGTCAAAAAGCGATGATCAACTTTTTCCTAAACATGAAGCCGAAATATTTCGCCAACAAGATGAAATGGCTTTTAATACTACCTGGGAACAGGAAAATGAAGAACAGTTAACTAATGCTTTAGGTGTTACCCATTATATTGCAACCAAGCGATCGCTGCACCGAGACGCGGCCGGAAATGTCTATTTAGTAGGAATCATTCGAGATATTACCGAGCGCAAACTTTTAGAAGATAATTTAAAACAAATTGCCGCCGAACTCAAACGGTCTAATGCAGAATTACGGGTTTCCGCCGAACACGACCCCCTAACTGGACTCCCCAACCGTACCCTATTCCAAGAAAGGTTAACTCAATCAATAGAATGGGCAAACCGCCAAAATCGAATGGTGGCACTATTATTTTTAGACTTAAATGACTTTAAGGATGTGAATGATAATCTCGGTCATCAGGTAGGAGATTTACTCCTCAAAACTATTGCGGACAGACTCAAGGGCTGTCTGCGGGGAAGTGATACGGTTTCTCGCTTGGGGGGGGATGAATTTACCGTGATTCTGCCGGGGATTCCTAGTAAGTCAGATATTGCTAGAGTTGCCCAAAAAATCCTCGATACTATTACGGAAGAAACCGTTTTAGAAGGACACAAAATTTCGATTACTACCAGTATCGGGATTAGTTTGTACCCCACGGATGCTCAAGATAGCTCAACCATGATTAAGTTAGCAGATATAGCCATGTATCGCGCTAAGACCACCGGGAAAAATTTGTATGAGTTTTCCCGCGAAGATTAAGTCTGTAGGGACGAAGATCAAACCGCCGTTGCCGAAACTATGGAAAACAAAAACCCCCTCCGATTTATCACTGGAAGGGGTTTTTGATTATTAACCTGGCACCGAGCTATTTTCCCAGGCGGCTACCCGCCAAGTATCTTCGCCGTATCAGCGTTTCACTTCCGAGTTCGAGATGGATCGGAGTGGTTCCACTGAGCCATAGGCACCAGGAAAGCTCTATAAACTTTCACCTGGGTTTGAGGTTTGCAGCCGTTTGTGTTTTGCTTGCTTGCCTCTCACAATTTACTAATGTACTCGCTTTTTCTGGGAATGTCAACCCCTTTTTCAAAAAAATTTTTAGGTCGCTCAAACCCAAGCTATTGAACGTTTATAGGATTAGGGAGCCGCCGCCTAGCCCAAATATGGCAAAATAGAAAAGATTGTCTAAAATTGCACATCTTGTCGAAACATGACTGCAACGACTCCCACCCAAGCCACAAAATACGAACCCTTCAGTACCGAAGCCAAATGGCAAGAGTATTGGGAAGCCCATCAGGTGTTTAAAGCTGACCCGAACCAACCCGGGGAACCCTATTGTATTATGATTCCCCCGCCCAACGTTACGGGAAATCTCCATATCGGTCATGCCTTTAATAACTCCCTGATTGATGCCCTAATTCGCTATCACCGGATGAAGGGTCATAACGCTTTGTATTTGCCGGGGATGGATCACGCCAGTATTGCAGTCCAAACAATTTTAGAACGACAACTCAAAGCCGAAGGAAAAACCCGGGACGATTTAGGCCGGGCAAAATTTTTAGAACGAGCTTGGGAATGGAAACAAGAATCCGGCGGAACTATTGTTAATCAGTTGCGACGGTTGGGGGTTTCTTGTGATTGGACGCGGGAACGATTTACCCTAGATGAAGGGTTATCAAAAGCGGTATTAGAAGCCTTTATTCGGTTATATGAAGATGGGTTAATTTATCGGGGTAAATATTTAGTGAATTGGTGTCCGGCGAGTCAATCGGCGGTATCGGATTTAGAAGTTGAAAATAAGGAAGTTGATGGGAATTTATGGCATTTTCGCTACCCTTTAACCGATGGTTCGGGTTATGTGGAAGTGGCAACTACCCGACCGGAAACGATGTTAGGGGATACGGCGGTGGCGGTGAATCCTAATGATATTCGCTATAAAGATTTAATCGGAAAAACAGTAATTTTACCGATTATTAAACGGGAAATTCCGATTATTGGGGATGATTTTGTTGATCCGAATTTTGGTACAGGTTGTGTTAAGGTAACTCCGGCCCATGATCCGAATGATTTTCAAATGGGTCAACGGCATCAACTGCCGATGATTAATATTATGAATCAGGATGGTTCGTTAAATGAAAACGCGGGGCCGTTTGCCGGACAGGATCGATTTGTCGCGCGAAAAAATCTGATTCAATTCCTGAAAGATAAGGGATTTTTAGTTAAAATTGAAGACTATAAACATACGGTTCCCTATAGCGATCGCGGTAAAGTTCCGGTGGAACCGCTATTATCAACGCAGTGGTTTGTTAAGATTAGACCCCTGGCAGATAAGGCGTTAAATTGTTTAGATAATCAGGATTCTCCCGTCTTTGTTCCTGACCGTTGGACAAAGGTTTATCGAGATTGGTTAGTTAAATTAGAGGATTGGTGTATTTCTCGACAATTGTGGTGGGGGCATCAAATTCCGGCTTGGTATGCGGTTAGTGAAACGGGGGGTAAAATTAGCGATAATACCCCGTTTGTGGTGGCTAGAACGGAAACAGAAGCCCAGGAAAAAGCGATCGCAAAATTCGGAGAAGCGGTTATTTTAGAACAAGATCCTGATGTTTTAGATACTTGGTTTTCCTCCGGTTTATGGCCGTTTTCGACCTTGGGATGGCCGGAAGAAACTTTAGATTTAAGCAAATATTATCCCACCAGTACCCTATCAACGGGGTTTGATATTATCTTTTTCTGGGTTGCCCGGATGACAATGATGGGAGCGTATTTTACTGATAAAATGCCCTTCAAAACCGTTTATATTCATGGGTTAATTCGGGATGAAAAGGGCAAGAAGATGTCGAAATCCGCCGGAAACGGTATTGATCCGTTATTACTGATTGATAAATACGGAACCGATGCGGTGCGGTTTACCTTAATGAAAGAAGTCATCGGAGCGGGGCAGGATATTCGCTTAGAATATAACCGAGAAACCGACGAATCTGCATCTGTTGAAGCATCTCGAAATTTTGCCAATAAACTCTGGAATGCTTCTCGGTTTGTGATGATGAATTTAGATGGGAAATCTCCTAAACAGTTAGGCGAACCCAATATTAATCAATTAGAACTGAGTGACAAATGGATTTTATCTCGCTTTAACCAAACCGTCAAACAAACCCGTGAAGATATGGATAATCACGGTATTGGTGAAGCAGCTAAAGGCATTTATGAGTTTATTTGGGGGGATTTTTGTGATTGGTATATTGAACTTGCTAAACCCCGTTTACAAGGAGAAAATAACGCCTCTCGTCAGGTTTCCCAACAAACTTTAGCCTATGTTTTAGAAGGGATTTTAAAACTTCTCCATCCCTTTATGCCGCATATTACCGAAGAAATTTGGCATAGTTTAACCCAAACGGGAGAAGAATCTTGTTTAGCGTTGCAACCCTATCCGATGGTAGTAGAAGATCATGTATTAGACCTGGAAGTGCAACGGTTAGGAAAGTTTGTGAATGATCCTGATTCAATTTTAGGTCAATCTATTACAATTTTGTTTGAATTACCGGAGGTTTTAGGAAGTTTCTTTAAACAATATCAAAAACCCCTGATTCTGACGGGTCTATTTTTCGTTGCTTTTTTAACGGTTAAATGTTTTGTGGCGGCGTTAAATGCCCTTAACGAGTTACCCTTAGTCTCTACCATTTTTGAACTGATTGGGATGGGTTATTCCGGTTGGTTTGTGTATCGATATTTGCTAAAAGCATCCCAACGGGAGGAACTTGGGAAGATTTTACAGGAGTGGAAAACGGAATTTATCGGGAGTCAAAAAGCAGATAAAAACCTGGAAGTTCCTAACATTTATTCCCCGATTAGTCAAGAGCAATCCAGTGAAATTATCAGTATTATTGATCCGAAACTAGAGGCGGATTTTGAGTTAATTATTGGGGCCATTCGTACCGTCCGAAATTTACGCGCGGAAGCGGATATTAAACCCAAGGTTAAGGTTAATGCGATTCTGCAAAGTGAAAGTATTAAAGAACAGCAAATCTTGAAACAGGGACAAACCTATATTCAAGAGTTGGGGAAAGTTGAAGCATTAACCATTACACAGAAGTTAACGGGAAATGAAGGACAAAGTATTGGCGGAGTGGTGGGAACTGTGCAAGTATTAATGCCTTTAGCGGGGGTGGTTGATTTAGCTGCATTTCAAACGAAATTGCAGAAAAAATTAGCTAAGGTGGAAAAGGAAATTCAAGGGTTACAACGGAATTTAAATAACTCGAATTTTGTCAACCGTGCGGAACCAGAAGTTGTAGAAAATACCCGCAATAGTTTAGCAGAAGCGGAAAAACAAGCGGAAATTCTCCGCGAACGGTTAAAGCAGTTTTCCTAAGTTTATAGTGACGCTTGGCTGTTCGCATTTGGGGCAGGATAATGGTTGAGCGATCGCAAAATTTATAACCTAACCTGTCCCTCTCGAGAACATTTAGAATGAGCCTAAAACCGTGTCAATTAATAGAAACTGCTTAAACCTTAAACCTCTGTCTAAAATAATGGTTTTTGTGATCGGGTTGAGTAGTGTTGGTGGTATCTTGCTAACTGCAACTCAAGCCCAGTCTGTATCAACGATTTTTAGGGTTAAAACTGAGCTTAAAAATTCCCAGATGATGGCTCAAACCAATAATTTAGCACCGGATTTTGAGCGTCATTTTAAAGGACTAGAAATTGAAGGATCTATTATTATTTATGACTTGAATCGGGATCAAATTTATCAATACAACCCAACCCGAAATACAACACCATTCTTACCCGCTTCTACCTTTAAAATTCTTAGTTCTTTAATTGCGCTCGAAACTCAAGTTATTGCAGATGAAAAAACGGTTTTATCTTGGGACGGAATCCAGCGATCTATTCCTGCATGGAATCAAGATCTAAATATCAAACAAGCGTTCCAAGCATCTGCGGTTTGGTTTTATCAAATTTTAGCTCGGCGCGTGGGTTATGAACAAATGAAAGATTGGGTCAATCAAGCGGGTTATGGGAATCAAACTATCGGAAAACCAGAGGATATTGATCAATTTTGGTTGGAGGGAGAGTTGCGAATTACTCCTCAACAGCAAATCGAATTTCTGCGCCGTTTCTACAGCAATGAGTTACCTTTTTCTGAGCGATCGCTTTCCATTGTCAAAGACATTATGGTTGTGGAAAAAACACCTAATTATACAATTCGAGCTAAGACAGGTTGGGAAGGGAAAGGAAATCCCAATATTGGTTGGTATGTCGGCTACGTTGAGCAAAATCAAAATGTTTATTTTTTTGCTACTAATATTGAGATTCGGAAGCCAGAAGATGCAGGCAATCGCCAAAAACTAACCCGTCTTTGTCTTCAAGATCTTTCATTAGCAGTGAACACCCAACCTTAAGATGATGAATCAAGATTTAGGATGGTTTCTATTAGGAATTGTTGTTTTAACGCTCTATTTAATCCTATCTGCACTAACAGAAATGGGAACAAAATTACCCTGGAAAAAGTAGAGCGATAGCGATAGCATTCTACTTGTTGATCATGAAACCTTGATATTAATTATCTTTTAAAACTCTATCTTTAAAAAACAAGTTAAATAAAGTTCCCTTTCCTAAGATTTCATCCAATTCTCTGACCGTAAAGAAAGGAATAAAAACAATAAATAAACATAAAATTTTATAAAATATATCGATTCGAGAAACTTGATTTTGCATTTCTATTAAAACCAGTTCCACAGATTGCTGTTGAAATAAACCCACAATAAAATGTTCTACACTATTAAAAACTAAAGAAATAATAGTAAATAAAACGGATTTATAAACCACCGAAATGATTAAGGGTTTATCTCGATAACGTTCTACAATTGGGACTTTTTCAGATAAAAGAATCACCTTTCCTAAAACGAATGCGGCCATAATCGCAATTCCGTAGTCAAAGCCATCAATGCCATGTCTAAATAAAGCTAGGGAATTTAATGTGATTAAAACACTAAAACAGGTGGCTAAATATAAATTAATAATTCCGAGGTTAATCAACTCATGAATTACGATATTTTTCCCTTTCTTGTTAGGCGTTTTTGTTGGTGTCATATTTTTATTCATGATTTTTGATCCTTGATCTTAAAATAAATTCTGCCACACTTAAATCCACAGGGGTTGTCACTTTCAAATTAGTGTCTTCTCCCATGACAATATGAACGGATAACCCACATTTCTCAAACAAAGCAGCATCGTCAGTGACTTCCCAACCCTGTTGAATTCCTTGATCATGACATTCTTTTAATAATTTCACGTCGAACCCTTGGGGAGTTTGCGCCGCCCATAATTGTTGACGATCAGGCGTATCTAAAATTAACCCCTTTTTATCCACAACCTTAATCGTATCCTTGACGGGAATGGCCGCAATTAAGCCCGAACAGGTCTGCAACGCCATCCCGCAGCGCTCGAATAACTCTGGTGTGGCCAAACATCTCGCCCCATCATGAATTAACACCCGCTCCGCATCCGGTGGTAAGGCCTGTAAGCCATTGTAAACCGACTGTTGACGGGTTTCGCCCCCCTGAATTAACTCCACGGGTTTAGTTAAATTAACCCTGGCCAAAATCTCCCGAAAGTCTGGAAAATCCACGGGTTGACCCATGATCCCGATCCATTCAATACCCGTTGCCGCCTCCGCCGCTTCCAGTGTCCAAGCTAATAGGGGTTTATCCCATAAGCTCAGGAGCAATTTGTTGCGATCGCTCCCCATTCTGCGTCCCATACCCGCCGCCGGAATTAATAAGTGCATGGTGAAAATTTACAGGTAAGATTGACAATTCTGTGTTCGTATTAGAATTAAGCTGATCTTGTAGATTAACTCTTTAATGATGAGAATACTAGCTCTTGTCCCCGGTGGAATAGGCGATCAAATCCTGTTTTTTCCCACCCTGGATGGCCTCAAGCAAGCCTATCCTGAAGCCCAAATTTCTGTTATGGTAGAACCCAGAGCCAGGGGAGCTTATCGGGTTTGTAAGTCCGTTTCTGAAGTTCTGACCTATGACTTTAAGGGAAGAAACAGTTTAGCCGACTGGGGAAATTTTTTAGGAATTGTTCGTGACCGGGAATATGAAGTGGTGGTATCCCTGGGTCAAAGTTGGGCAGTGGGATTATTATTGTGGTTAACGGGTATTCCCACCCGCATCGGTTACGCAGGCGGGGGTGAGGGGCTATTTATTAGCAACCCAGTCCCCTTAAAACCCGAGCAATACGCCGCCGAAATGTATTATGACCTGCTCAAAGGGTTGGACATTATTACCCCCTTTTCAGGATTATCAATTAATGTGCCTAAATTGGATCTCGACTGGGGAGAAGCGGAACAAAAACGCTTAGGAGTCAAGGATAGTGGTTATATTTTGATTCATGGCGGATCTAGCCAGTTAGCCCAACTAAAAGGCATTGATAAAATCTACCCCGTGGCCAGTTGGCAAAAAATTATTCAAGATATTCAACAGCGCCAACCCAACCTCCCCGTGATTATTGTCCAGGGGCCAGAAGATGGGGCGTTAGTGCGGCAAATTGTCGAATCTTGTCCCCAGGTTAAAGTCACCCGACCGGAGGATATTGGTAAACTATCGGCGATGATCGCCTCGGCTAATTTAATGCTCTGTACCGATAGCGCCCCGATGCACCTGGCCGTTGCGGTGGGAACCTATACGATCGCCTTATTTGGCCCAACTGAACCCGCTAAATTATTACCGAAAAGCGATCGGGTCATTGGGATTAAATCACCCTCGGGTAAAATGTCCGATATCTCTCCCGATCAAGTGATTAAAAAAATCTGGGGAGGCTGAATTTCAGTTATCAGTTAACAGTTATCAGTTATCAGTTAAGAGTTAAGAGTTAACAGTTAATAGTCATTAGTTATCAGTGTAAGAATTGATTTATTACCTATTACCCATTTTTCTTAACTAATAATTGTCTTGACTGATAACTGATCACTGATAACTGTTGACTGAGAAAGCCCATTCGTAATTCGTAATTCGTAATTCGTAATTCCCTATTCTATGAACTACAATATTGAAGAAACAGTTATTGAACGCTACAAAGCCGGAGCCCAAACGGTACAACCTTCCCTCTGTTGTCCGGTGGAATATCAGGAAAATCAATACTTAGAAATTATTCCCCAGGAAATTATAGATAAGGACTATGGTTGTGGTGATCCCACCCGTTATGTTAACCAGGGAGAAACCGTAGTTGATTTAGGTTCCGGGGCGGGTAAAAATTGTTATATGATCGCCCAAAAAGTGGGATCATCCGGTCAAGTGATCGGGGTAGATTTTAATGATACAATGTTGGCTCTTTCCCGCAGCCATCAACCGGAAATGGCTCAGAAATTAGGCTATTTGAATACCAGTTTTGTGAAGGCAAAAATTCAGGATTTAGCCTTAGATTTGGATCAAGTGCAACGGTGGTTAACAGTTAATCCGATTCAATCTATTGAAGACTTAGGGAAATTTGAGTTAGAATGCGATCGCCTACGTCAACAAAACCCTTTAATTGCCGATAATAGTGTTGATGTTGTGATTTCTAATTGTGTTTTAAATTTAGTCCGTCCCCAGGATAAGGATCAACTTTTTCAAGAAATCTATCGAGTCTTGAAACGGGGCGGACGGGCGGTTATTTCTGATATTGTTTGCGATCAAGATCCGACACCTAGAATTTTAAATGATCCCGATCTTTGGAGTGGTTGTATTGCGGGAGCTTTTCGGGAAAATGAGTTTTTAGAACGTTTTGAACAGGCTGGATTTTATGGCGTTGAGATATTAGCCCGACAGGAGGAACCTTGGCAAGTGATTGATGGCATTGAGTTTCGTTCCCTAACAGTTACTGCATTTAAAGGCAAAGACGGCCCCTGTTTAGATGTAAACCAAGCCGTAATTTATAAAGGGCCCTGGAAACAGGTCATGGACGATGACGGACATATTTTATATCGGGGGGAACGAATGGCAGTTTGTGATAAAACCTACCAAATTTATAATAACATAAACGGCCCCTATTATCAAGATATTTTAGGGATTTTACCCCATGAAACTATCCCCCTAGAATCGGCTCCAGAATTCGATTGTAAACGGAATGCTATTCGTAAACCGGAAGAAACCAAGGGAGAGCATTATCACGTTACTATCAATAATTCTGATGATTCCTGTTGCGCTCCTACGAGTTCTAGTTGTTGTTAAATAGTGAAAAAAAGTTATAATAAGTCCTGATCTAAGGTGATATTCAGTAACTTTAGATTAGGGCGATCGCTAATAGCTGGAAACACTTTATTGGTTTATAAATTACTTTTCTAAACAATGGTAATGTTTGAACGATATGAAGACCAGGGACATATTATATTTCACGGTGATTCTTTACCTATTTTGTCGAGTGAAATAACATCTGAATCTGTAGATCTAATTTTTATTGATCCTCCCTACAATATCGGGAAACAATTCTCTAATTTCCATGACAAGTGGGAGTCTGATCAGGAATATGCAGTATGGGCTTATAAATTACTGGATGAGTGTATTCGGATATTAAAGCCTAATGGAACTTTATATGTGATGGCAAGTACCCAAGCAATGCCATATTTTGATCTGTATTTAAGAAATAAAATAGTAATTCTGAGTCGCATTATATGGCATTATGATAGTTCAGGAGTTCAAGCCAAAAACTACTTTGGCTCAATGTATGAACCCCTACTTCATTGTGTTAAAAATAAGACTAATTATGTATTTAACTCGAATAATATTAAAGTAGAGGCAAAAACAGGCGCGCAACGGAAGTTAATGGATTATAGAAAATCCGTTCCTAGTCCCTATAATTCGGAAAAAGTACCGGGGAATGTCTGGTATTTTCCTCGTGTTAGATATCTTATGGAAGAATACGAAAACCATCCTTCCCAAAAGCCGGAAGCATTGCTGGAGAGGATAATTCTTGCTAGTAGTCAGGAGAGTGGTATTGTACTTGATCCATTTGGAGGGACATTCACATCAGGTGCGGTAGCCAAACGATTAGGAAGGAATTCTATTAGTATAGAATCTCAAGAGGAGTATCTTAAAATTGGTCTAAGACGAGTTCTGGGATGGCAAGAATATAAAGGAGAGAAGCTACTACCTCTACAGAAAAAACAGACTAGAAGAAATAAAAATATTCAAAATTTTGATTTCATCCAAAAGGAGCTTTTTAATGCCGACAGTACAGCATGAATTTACCGACAAGATTACTGAAATTTTAAATATATATTTCCCTAAACAGGGAAGTAAAATCTTAGATTCTAGCGAGTTATTACAATATCTAAATATTAAGACAAAAGCGGCTAATCGTGGTTCTAAGTCACGAGCAGGATTGGCAAATCATTATGCTATATATGTCTTGATCGAGGACTATCTAAATAATAAGTTTCATATTAATGGCAGTTATAGTGATTATGAAGGGGCAAAATTTACAACACTTCTTCAGAGACAACGAGAACTTCCATTTGGAAGTAAACTCCAAAATCATGCCCTGAATAGTAGACTAAATGAAGAATTTAAAAAATACTTTCCAACGTCATCTTATGTACCTATAATCAGAGATTCTAAAACTAATAAATATTGGATTAATGAAAATCTCTTAAAATGTTCTATTGATAATTCTCAAATAAATATTGCTGAAGCGATTAAAGATATTATTGATGCTTATATAGCAGCGCGTGGTCAAGCATTCAATGAATTTATAATCTATTGTCAACAGATAATCGATATTCAAAAACAAGATCCTTCACAAGCGGTTAAATTTATTAAAGATTTACTTAAACCTAATATAGATGCAAGAGTTTTTGAAATTGTCAGCTACGCCATTTTGAAAGAATATTATGCAGACCAACAAATATATTGGGGTTGGTCACCCGATGAACTGAACGTGGAATATTTGGTTTTATATAAAACGGGTCGAACCAACGCAAACGATGGGGGTATAGACTTTGTAATGAAACCCCTGGGAAGATTTTTTCAAGTCACAGAAACTATTGATGTAAGTAAATATTTTCTTGATATTGATAAGGTTCAGAGATATCCGATTACTTTTGTTGTGAAAACAGAACATACCGTTGAAACAATCTTAAACAAAATCAGAGAAAAAGCGACGGAAAAATATAATATTAAAGCTATTGTTAAAAAATATATGGAATCTGTAGAAGAAGTGATTAATATTCCAGAACTGATGAGTCATTTTGATAGGGTTTTAGAACGGGGTAAAGGTGCAGCCGTTATTGAAGAAATTGTTTTACAAAGTCGTGTGGAATTTAATTTAGAAGCAGAGGAACAAGATATTTTGATCAATGAAAATGAAGTTGAAGATGAGTAGACATTGATATTGCCTGAAGTTGCCGTTTTATATTGAATCGGCCCCAGAATTCGATTGTAGACGGAATGCTATTCGTAAACAGGAAGAAACCAAGGGAGAACATTATCACGTTACCATCACCATTTCCGATGATTCCTGTTGCGCTCCTGCAAGTTCTAGTTGTTGTTAAATCTTGAAAAAAAAGTTATAATAAGTCCTGATCTAAGGTGATATTCAGTAACTTTAGATTAGGGCGATCGCTAATAGCTCGAAACACTCTAGCAATATAATAGTTATCACATTCTTTCAAAAATTCCCATTGAGCATTTGTAATTGTAAAGGGTGTAGAATCAGACTGATATTCTCCCCATCTAGTTGACTTTGCATCAATATAATAGGTAACGTCTAGCAAATTTTCTTCAAGGACTTTAAAATCATAAGGAAACTTTTCTTCTCCCTCTTGATTCATCCATTTCACTCGCTCTATCCCAAACTTTCTAACTAATTTATTATAAACAAATTGTTCCCCCAGTTCCCCAATATTGGGTTGATCATTCATATCATCAAAATCAATCATATTGGGATAAGATCGTCGTTGACTTCTTGAGAGAATATCAGATATTTGAGATTCACTAGCTTCTGTATAATTCAATGCTTGTTTCAAAGATTGCATATCAATACCTAATTCTTCTAATAGACTAATCACTTCATTTTCTGAGCCGGAAATAGTAACTTTTTGCTTCAATTCTTCCAATTTACGAAAATCATTATAATTTTCTAAAAATTGGTTGATATCTACTTCAGATATATTGGGATCAGTAGCAATTTTAGCGAAAGCATTTAACTTTTCTGGGTCAGTTTGAATTAGTGCAAAAATGTTCTCATTAATTCGCTCATCTCCGATAATATCTAATAAAAGTTGTGCTTTATTCTTAAAGAAGTAGGGTAGACAGGTTTTGATAAAATCTTTATCTTGGTTAGCAGACCAGGATAGTAATAATTTAACCGGATGAACAAAGTTATATTCTTTGCGATCGCCCTGATATATTTCTAAAGCATCATCAATTTCTTTAGCAATATTATCAATGGTTTCAGTTTCATCTTGATCAAACAATTCGGGTGTCTGTTTAAACTTTTCATGGTTTAATAGTAATTCACTGCTCCAGTCTTGTTTAGTTAAATAATTGGCGATTTCTTTTAAATCTTGAGGAATACCACCATCCTTTTTAAGAAATTTATTTTCACAAAATTCCCCATTTTGATTTGACCAAATTTTCTGATCTTTAACAAAAGCAGATAATTTCTGATTACAGGTAAAATAAACTAATTCATCCAGATAGCTAACGGTATCTTCCCAACTTAAATTAACGGTTGTTGATAACTGATTTAAGCTAAGTTGACTAGCAACATCTTGGATCATTAATTTTAGTATCCACTCATTACACCCATCCCATTCAAAATCTTTAAAATTAGGTACAATTTTGGTTTCAGAGGGGACTGCTTCAGCATATACAACTCGTGCTAATTTCCAGATTGTTTGGCGATCGCTTTCATTGTTATCTACAAAATAACTAATTAAATCATAAACCGCACTTCTCAAATTCTGATGTTCATTTTTGCGAATGATTTTATTGATTTCATCGGAAGCATCTATCACCGCCAATTTATATTGATGATCGGTCAAAGATTTAATGTCGTTATCTAATAATTTTTCTCGGTAATTAATCCCTAGTTTCTCTAAAACATCTTTAATTTCTTCAGGAATATCTTGATCTAAATAAATTTCGCTTTTTTTCTTAAAAACTCCCCGTTGATTGGGTAATACAGCTTTTTCAAGATAGAATAATTTCCACTCGTCATCTTGATTTAAAAACGCAATAAAATTACTTAACCAAATAACTGCTTCTTGACTAATATTTTTACCTAAACGAACTTGAAGATTGTCTACATTTACTAAGTTTACTAAATCACTCACCAAAGTTTTTAAAAGCCAGCGATCGCATTCTTCCCACAGTTTAAAAGCACATCGATTTAAAGGACGTTTATCTGGGACAGAAGCATCTAAATCCTTGGAAAATTGCCAAATTTTATTTCTGATCTCAAACGCTTGTTGAGTTAAAATTTTCTCAGGGGGAAAACAGCTAATCAGATAATAAGCTGCTTTTCTCAGGGTTTGATTTGTATTTTCTCTGAAAATACCATTAATTTGATCAGAAACTTTACTAATATCTAATTCCTTAGCAAACTCACAATTAATCGCTAAATGGGCTAATTGTTGTTTCCAATCTTGTCCTAAAATTCTCAGAACATATTTTAATTCTTCGGGGATACGATCATCTTTAAATAATTCATTAAATGTTTTAAAATTTCCATATTGATTAGGAATAATTGGATAATTATCTAATAGTTTAGTTGATTTATCGGAGTCATCCTCAAAAACAAACTTAATCACCTGATTTAGCCAAGTCAAGGTTTCCGATTCATTTTGATTAATTTTTTTAGCTAATTGTTCAATATTTTCTTGAGCAGAAATATTTTGAATTAAATTAGCTAAATCGTAGCGTAAATTAATGCCTAAATCTTTTTTCCAATCTCCATCAATAAAATTATACCAATCTAATACTTGTTCTCTTTTAGGTAACTGATTGGGATATAATTCTAAAACCAATTCCCAAAATTGAATTACTTTTCTGGCGTTACGATGGTAGGGAATTAAAGCATTTTTTAGAGGAATTATATCTTGGTTGTAAGTATCAACAATTGGAGTTTCTAAAATAGCTTGTCTGATCCCTTTCTGCACTTTCAATTGATACCAATTCTGATCAATATTTTCGGGTATACCAGAATTGGCTAATAAATAAGCATTATCCCAGTCGGAACTTGCATGATTTAAAAGCTGTTGATAAAGTTCTAAACTTTGTTCAAATATCTGCTTATTAAAATAACGTTTTTCATCATCTCTATCATCTAATAGAACAGTATCTCGAGGTTCACTAGGATTAAAAAGAGGACTATTTAAAATCGCAGGAAAGGTGAATTTTTCTGAACCAATTAATGGAAAATCACAAAAGAGTCTAGGAGTATCGGGACTAATTCTTTCTATTCTCCAATTTTTCCCTACCTGTTTTAGAGGAATTGCTAAATTAATCGTATTTTTTGTATTACTGACAGAAGCAATTTTAATTGTTTCTGTGGATTGTTCGGATTTAATTTTAATAGTTGATATTTTAATTTGATCAATGGTTTGTTCAGATTCTCTTAAATAACTGATTCGTGTTTGATTGACTTCATCGATCACGGTTACTGATTCAATTTTTGGAATAAAAACTAAAGTGTAACTCAAAGCATTATGTAAATCATTGATTCCCACCTGAGCAATAGTAAAACCCTCGCCATCAAGTTGATATTTAAAAGCTGTATCAAAATCTTTATTAGGTTGATAATTAGTTAAAATAGGACATAAACTTTCATTGTCTAATTCCTCAAACACTTGATAGGATTGATTAACTTTATCAATCATTTCATCAGGTTTTTTTGCCTCTCGATCTAACTGTAAATCAAATCGTTTATAAATAGCTGTTTCCTGATCATTATCTTCTAATACACCCCTAACAGCGACCTTTTTAGATAATAAATGTGTCGTCATAAAACCTGTACCGAATTTTCCCGTTGTCGGTAATACTTCGTCAGTTAAGTTGGCTCGCTCTTTGGTTGAAACCTGTTCGATCAAGTAGGTAATATTATCCATTAAAAAGGGATTGCCATTATGTCTAAATTCGACAGAACTTTCTTGCAAAATAATCTCAACTTTAACTAACCTATCCGCCACATCTTTAGCATTTTGTAAAAGTTCCCAAATCCAGCGTCTTTCGGATGCCTTATTTTCATATAACTTTTCTATTCCATCGAGTAGCTTAGTGGCAATTAGCTTTTTATGGGCTTTTAAAGATGATTCGTAGGCTTTTCTTTGATAACTCATTATGCTTATAAGATATAGATTTAGGTTATTTTAGAAACAATATTGTTATCTTAATAATACTTTTAATCCTCACTATCTGTCAGCCCCTTAAAAGCCGTTTTATATTAAGAATTGTTGCAAATTAAAACAAAATAGAAACTTTTGAACAATAGCAAAAAGTTAATTGTATCTTAAACAATATCCAGGGTTAAAAAACCCACCCAGATTAAAAAACACCATTTAAACAGGATTTGACAATGATTAATACTGTAACACCAGTTCCCAAGGGGACTGGCGTTCTATTAAAAGCACCTTTATCGGGACATATTCTACCCATTGAACAGGTTCCCGACCCCGTATTTGCTCAAAAAATGGTGGGGGATGGAATTGCCATTGACCCCGTGAGTCAGGTGTTAATTGCCCCTTGTGATGGGGAAGTGATCCAACTGCATCCGTCCCATCATGCGGTGACAATAAAAACCCCAGAAGGGTTAGAAGTATTAATGCACATTGGGTTAGATACCGTTAAGTTACGCGGGCAAGGGTTTAGTCCTAAAGTTAAAATGGGCGATCGCATTCAAACAGGCGATCCCTTAATCGAATTTGATCCCGATTATATCGCCCTAAATGCTAAAAGTTTGCTCACCCAAATTGTGATTACGAATAGTGATCAATTGGCAACTTTTCAAGCTAGTTCGGGTAATGTTGTGGCCGGAGAAACAGTTATTTTAGAACTGACTTTCGCCCCAACAATGATTGAAAATAACCCAATTTCTGCGGAGACAATTACCTCCGATGAAATTATTATTCCTAATCCTACCGGACTCCACGCTAGACCTTCGGCTGTATTAGCCAATTTAGCTAAAAAATATCAGTCTAAAATTCGCTTACAACGGGGCGAACAAGACGCCAATGTTAAGAGTGTGGTCGGGTTAATGGCCATGGAAGTCAATAACGGCGATCGGGTGGTCTTAATTGCCCAGGGGCCAGATGCGGCCGAAGCGATCGCCGAACTCACCGAGGCCATGGGTTCCGGGTTAGGGGAAGAAGGCAGTCTGCCCATTTCCGCCCCCGCCAGCGTCGCCCAGGGAGAAATCTCAAATCCCGCCCCCCGTAGGCGTTCGGACGATCC
>DATNRE010000504.1:0-9035 GCA_036703685.1 Candidatus Obscuribacterales bacterium | reverse complement strand
TGGGTGCGAGTTAAACGATATAATCGACTATCTCCCACATGGGCAACGACCACTTGATGATCAACGACCAAAGCCATCACTAAGGTTGTACCCATGCGGCCCACCCCCGAACGTACTCCTTTTTGATTTTCGGTATAAATCGCTTCGTTGGCTTGAAGAATGGCATCCCGTAGGATTTCTTCCGGGGGGAGTCCCTCGGGATATTGGTTTTGGAAATAGTCTTTCAGTGTGTCAACGGCCATTTGACTGGCGATTTCCCCTCCGGCGTGTCCGCCCATCCCGTCACAGAGAATATATAAACCCCGGACTGAGTGGGTTTGTCCCCGAGGTGTTTCTTCGAGCTTGATTTGGGTTGCCATGCCAAAACAGTCTTCGTTATGATCCCGTTGACGTCCGACATCCGTGCGGCCCACCGCTTCTAGGGATTTAAGCCGTTGAACCGGAATTAGGGTTGGAGCTTGATTTAATGTGGGGTCTTTGGGTCGGGGATAGGCGGTCGAAGGAGAATTAATTTCATCTAAAACCACCATGAGGTTTTTTTGTAATTGGGCAACGGTTGGAATTTTCCCTTCAATTAAATCCCGTAATATTTCTGTTAAGGAACCCACTAAGGTTCGTTGAGATTGTTGGAATAACTCCTGCCATAACAAACCTAAATTCGATAAATCCAAGGTAGAATTAGGCGGATCAAAGTAGAGTTGTTTTAAACATAGTTGTTGGGAATCTTGAGGAAATACCCTTAAATTTTGAGGATCTAATAAACTTTGACGACAGCCCCAGGGTTCTAATAATTCCCAGAGTTTGACTAAATCCCCTAACCAATCAACGATTTGTTTAGGTGTGGTTTTTTTATTACTCCACAGGTCAGACAAGAGGGGAAAATCTGCAAAATCTTCTAACAGAATCACACGATAAAAAGACTGTTCCCAAGCATCTTGTAACCGAGGGAAATATTGGGAATGTTCAGAAGAAGCTAAGGAAAAATAGGGTTGCGCATCCGCAATAATAAAAGTTTCTAATTGTTGATCAGGCGGGGTAGAGGATTGTTGTTCTAGGACTTTCAAGGGAGACACCTGCAAGGGCTGGGTATCTAAAACCTTCACCGATAGGGCTTGTCCTAATTGTAGGGGGGGTAAGGGTTCTAGGAGTTGATACCGCTCTTGCGGGTCTAAATAGGCTCCCACGGGTAGTTCTAGGAACTGAATATCTTGCGGTGGCGGTTCGGGGATGGTACTCAGGGCATCCTGGGGGGCAATGGTAATGGCTTCAATGTCTGTGGGTGAGAAAATTTCTTCTTCGAGTTCAAGGGGGGAGGGTAGGGAGTCTGATAATTCAGGGTTTTCAGGGGCGGGGGGTTGGGTATCAATTCGATCTGAAACCGATTCTGCGGCGGTGTCCGCGCCCTCTAAATGGTCATTATTTAAAGATTCTGGTAAGGGTTCGGGGTGAGAAGGGACTAAGGCCAAGGGGATAACTACCGCTCGATAAACCGTTCCGGTTGTTGTGCCACAGTTAGAACATTCGAGGGTATTAAAAGCAACTGTTGCCCCACATTCAGGGCAATATTTCTGGGTTAGAGAACTACCGCAGCTTTGACAAAACTTATTGAGACTGGGGTTTTCAAATTGACATTGGGGACAAACGACCATAGTTAGATTCCCCGCCTTTTTAGAAATTATACAGGGATATTTTAAGAGTACGATTTTTTATTGTACAACAGGATTAGGAAAAATGGTTAATTACCTATTCTAAAATTTTAAATCCCTAATTTTTAGGGGTTAATCTAAGTTTTTATTTGCCTCTTTGATCAGGGTTTGAACCGCAATTGATTCGAGAGTTGACAACGGAATTTTACAAAAATATTGGCGACGAAACTGTTCTTCTTGGACAGCAGCGAGAAAGGCTGGGACTAATTGATTTAGGGTTTCGGAGGGATTAGAAACCGATGATTTTTGCCAACTGATATAAAAAGCCTGGTCTTGATATTCAATCTTAAATCCTAAGATAGTTAAAATTTCAAAACCAATTTTTAAGGGAATTACTCCTAGGTTTAATTGATGGCAGAGTTTTTTAATACTAACGGGTTGATGGATACGACTGAGATATTTGGCAACGCCGATCAGTTGTTCCCAAATTTTTTCAGGCGGTAATAATTGGGGGAGAGTATAGGCGATCGCTAAGGGTTTTTTTTCAGCATAGGCGCGTCGAAACCAAGAGTGTAAATCTTCCCAACAGGTGGGACAGTGATTGAGAATTAATAGGTGTTCGGGTAAGGGTTGATTAAAGTTTTGATTCCGATAATCTAAAATAGGATGATTAGCCAGATTAATCGATGCTGGGGGAGTCTGAGTTTGAGCAGATTGTAATTCTAATATGCGGATTTCATATTGTCTTTTAAACGTATTAAAATCTAGTTCCACAATTACATCCGAGCGTCCTTCGGGTAGCTCATCTTTATAATGTCCCCACCATACCCCCGGAAATCCAGTGGATAGGGACTCATCCCATAGTTCAAAGGTGGTTTTAATATACTGAACTTTTTGCCCTCTTAAATCCGTTTCTGAAGTATTCCAAGCATTAGTAAACCAACAATTTTGAACTAGAATTTTAGGGACAGGGTTGCCCATTCCACAGGGTTCTAAAAGTTTTAACTCTTGAAATAAATCAACTCCCAATTCAGCAACGGTACACACTAAATCAACTTGAATATTCCGTTGTCCAATTTCCTGGGAATTAGCATCTAATTGTTCTCGCATTTGACGATTAATTGCATCTATAAATATCGGGATATTTTCTATCGTTAAACTCAACCCGGCGGCAAAGGGATGCCCCCCAAATCGATGCAAAAGATGGGCTTGACTTTTGACTAATTTATATAAATCAATTTGATTAACTGAACGAGCCGAACCCCGGGCTAATTTAATCTCTGAATGATCGGTTAATTCCTGCTGATAATTACTTAAATCTATTGTTCCTTCCGTACTTAATAAAATAGTAGGTCGTCCATATTCTTGAGCCACTTGACCCGCCACTAAACCTAAAACTCCTCCTTGCCATTGAGGATCGGACAACACAATAACTTGAGTCGTAGATAGGTCTATTTTCTTTAATTTTGTCATCACATCGCGACTGACTTCTTTTTGTAATCCCTTGCGTCGAGTATTGGCTAATTCAGTTTCTATTGCTAATTCTTGACAGCGTTTTTTATCCCTACTGGTGAGAAGTTCTACACAGAATTTAGCATCTCCATAAATGCGACTTACGGCATTAATTCGAGGGCCAAGACCAAAGGAAATATCGGTGGGGCGATCGCCTGTTCGTTTACACAAATCTAATAGTTTAGCAACCCCTGGACGGGTAGGATTTTTTAATTGTTGTTGTAATTTTTCTATTCCTAATTGAGCTAAATAGCGACAATCTCCTTTAAGTTGAACTAAATCAGCAATTAAACCAATGGCGACTAAATCTAATAAATCTTCTAAGGGACGTTGGGGAATATGGGGTAATGTTTGATATAAGGCTTCAATTAATTTATAAGCAACCGCCACCCCCGATAGATGATATAAAGGATGATCTAAAGACAAATAACGGGGATTAATAATAGCAACTACTGGCGGTCTTTCTTCGAGTAAAGTATGATGATCGGTAACAATAATATCAATCCCCAATTGATTAGCATATTCAATTTCTTTTAGATTGGTACTTCCCGTATCACAAGTCACAATTAACTGACATCCCTGGTGATAGAGTCGATCAATTCCGGCACAATTTAATCCATGGGATTCGGTTAACCGATTAGGAATATAATAGGATAACTGCTGATTTTCTCGGTTAAAAAATTGTCCTAATCCATCCCATAATACAGAAGTTGCAGTAATACCATCGGCATCAAAATCCCCCCAAATTGTCACAATTTCTTGGTGATTTATAGCTAAAACTAATCGCTCAATTGCTTGTTCCATCTCCATCCCAAATTCAAAGGGACTAGATGGTTGATAGGAATTAGGGTTTAAAAATCCCACTAATTTTTCAGGGGTTTTTATCTCTCTTTGTAATAATAATTGAGCAATATATTTTCCTGAAATTTGAGGTGTATACTCTTGAATAATCGGGATCATCCAATCAGGAATTTCTAAAGGGGGTTGAATTTGCCACATGGGTTTAAATGATAACTTCTTGGAATTGATCAATATTATATAGATTCAGGGAATTCAAAGGTTGATCAAGAGTTAATTCTCCAGAAACTCGCTGACAACGCAGAGCAAATTGACAGGATTTACAATGTCCCTGACTTTGATCAACTTGCGGGAAAGATTCACCCTCTTGATAACGGTCTAAGTCGTGATGAAATTGATCAAAAAGTTGGGTTAAATCCTGTTGATTTTTCTGATGTTGTTGTGGAGTATAGGGAAAGTGTAAAAATTCCGGGGGTTGTTTTCCAGAAGACTTAACAAACCAATAGGTCATTGAGACTTGTTCCGGTAAATATTGACTGGTTTCAACTAAAATATAAGGATATAAACGAGTTTGCCAATTATTTTCTAAAAGCTGGCGATTTTGAGGGCGAGGATAGGTTTTCCAATCAAAGATTTGCGCTTGTTTTTCTTCCGCTTTAATTAAATCATAAATAACTACTAATAAATCATGATTAAAATTTAAACTGCGATAATGTTCTGCTTCTCTAAAAACGAAAGTTGAGGGATCGGAATTTAACCTAAAAATATCCGATGCCACGGTTAAAAATTCAGTATAACAGCGTTTTAATTCTTGATTTCCGGTGAGTAAAATATCCAGAGGAAGTCCTAACTCATGTTGCTGCATCAACAAGTGAAACTGATTTCCCCAGGTGATGCGCTCCTCATTTTCTGGAGAAGGAGGTGAAACTAACTGATCTAAATAGGTATATTGAAACTTTCGGGGACACAGAGACAACAAATTTAAGTGTTGTTGAGAGAGTCTAAATCGAGTCATGACGATTTGATTAACAAACAGGGATAATTCAGATTATCCCCTAAAAACGGTTAAAACAGTTGTGATTAATCCTCCGACGATTAAACCAGTAATTCCATAGAATAAGTAATTGGGTTGAGTCTCGGAGGTGGGAACGGAAGTTAGGGGCGTTCCTTGATATAAATGCACTGCAATATCATCGATAAATTCAGGTAATTGCACTGCCACTTTTCCCTGTATTACCTCTATTTTTTGGCTTGAAAGTACACCTTGATCGGGTTTAAAAATATCCATTTGATAGAGTCCATCGGTTAAAGATAAATCTTTTAAGAATATTGTTTGTTGGGGAAAGCTAATATCTTGTTTACCGACTTCAGAAGATAGATAGGCGATCGCTTCTTTGGGAGAAGATAAGACATAGCGATGGGATGCTGTTTCCGATTGTAATTGCCCATTAAACCACAGATTAGGATAGTCTATTAAGCGGTTCCAAAAGTTTCTTAAAACTAACGTATCTTTTTCTAAAGGGTTCCATCCATAGGGATTATAATTATGATCGTATCCCGGTTTTTGATCTTTAATTCTGGGTTTAATATAAAGATCCATTTGCTGACATTTTGCCATCATGAACTTCCAGAAAAATTTGCGAGTTTGGGCTCTAAACTTAGGTTCTCGATACCCATATTTAGAGTTGTTTTCATCCCAGGATTCTTGAGGAATATAGGGTTTTTTATATTTAATTCGCCAATCTTTAGCCTGTTGAAAAGTATGTTTTTTACCATAAATTAGCAGATCAAAATTAGGATGATTAAAAATCCAATCCCGTTGAAATAGATTTAATCCTCCGGTATCCATACCTAAAATGATCTGTTTTTGGGGTTGCAATTCACGAAAGCGATCGCGGACTGTAGTTGACATTTGATCAATCCAAACCTTGACTTTTGACCAATCTTCATGGTTTTCGGCAACTTCATGGACTAAATCATAATAAACATTATCTAAATCTGCGGTCACTTCAATTAATTTATTAAACCAGGCTTTTTGAACTTCAGCTAATTCCGTTTGGTTATCAGCAACAGAATGATAAAATTTTAAGCGATTATCTTTTAAATGATCGGTAAAAGCATTAATATTGTTATCAGGATTAAAAAAATGCCCTCCCCAATTCTTTTCATTATCATCCATTTGCCAACCATTCATCATTAACAGATGAATAATAATTCCCTTAGACTGTAAATATTCAACCTGTTCTCTAAACCGTTTCCAATAGGCTTGATTAAATTTAGTCAAATCAAACTGTCGACTTCCCGGTTGTGTTTCTTGATAGGGAAATAAGACATTTTTGAGAGATCCGCCATTATCTTGGGTAAATTTTTCAATATATTTCCAACTATAGGGTGGATACGCTCTTAAATGATTCATCCCATGTTCAGCCGCCCAATTTGCCCACTGTTGATAATTATAGGCATCATCAGAGGCATAGAAAATAAAATCCGATAGTCCCCCAAAGGATAATAAGGGTTTTCCGTGATGGGTAAAATAGACTTTTTCCGTTCCGACTTTTTCTAGTTTTATTTCCGGGGTTTGGTTTGGGGTTTTAGCCACGGGATTTTGTGCAGCCAATTTCAGAGTTGGACTACACAAAATAATTCCTATAGCTAGAAAAAACAACAAAAAAAATCTGAACAAAGAACGATTATTTTTATTCATGATTTTAGTTTTTTAGGGGATATAGCAATCCTAAATAGGTTGTAACATTTTAATAATGATATGAAACAGTCAGAAGTATTACCCCTGTTCCCTGTTCCCTGTTCCCTGTTCCCTGTTCCCTTTTATTTTAAAGAACAGCTATCAAAACTGCATCGTGTTAACCGTTTTCTGCGGGATGCCACAAACCCATAAATTTTGGGCCCGAGAATATCAGAACCCGGAAAATACAGGATGGCTAATAACGGCCAGAGAGGGGGTAAATAGCGAATAATTTCGCGGAAAGCAAAGAAACCTTTTCGCACCGAACCATCAGGAAGAATTAGGTGCATTTCTGCTAAACAAGCATCTAAAGAAAGGTCGGGATAAGTCTTTTGAATACTCGCCCATTGTTCTTCCACCGGAGTATAAATTAATCGTTGAAACCAGTCAAAATAACACAGAACAGTCATGGAACGAATACACAAAGGACAAAGACCATCATAGAGAATTTCCGGTTTATTTTGACCCAAAGAATGCAGTTGAAGACGAGAGAAAGTTTTAATCATCCAAGTCCAAGGCATAAACACAGAATATAACGCCATAAAGGGAAAAAATGGCGCTCTTTGTGCTAAATAAATTCCGGTATGAAATCCCAGTCCGGCGGGAATATAAACCCAAACTAACCGAGGAAAAATTAAAACTAAAAAGAAAGTTGCCTCAAAAATAATTGACATCCAAGCAAAAACTATTCCCACAATACGGTATTGTCCTAACCACACTCCGAGATCACTTCCCCAACGTAAACCATCATTAGTTAAAAAATATTGTAAGGTATATCCATTCATCCAATCGGTACTCAAAACTCCCCCACCTTGAGTTAACTTATGCAAGGCTGCGGATAGGTAAATGAGTGCAAACAACCACTGAACTGTTAATAGTGGCCATCGGGCAAATTCACTTTTTTTGTTTAATAAATTAAAGGGTAAAAATCGCTGTTTTTTGATATTAGTTTGCAGTTTTCTCAACAAATCATCTAAGGAAAGAACCGCTCCAGAAGGACTTAATGCTAGGATAAATAGTGTAATTAGCAGTAAAGCTTGTGGATGGTGGTGTGACCCAAAGGAAAAAATATAAGACTGGATAAAAAGATTTCCAATGGCAAAAATTATCAAACTTAGATTAGTTTTAAATCCGATTAAAGCAGTAATTCCGAAGATAAAGGTCAAGTAAAAAATAACAGATAAAAACCAATCTGGAGGAACTTGTTCGACACCCCAAGGAAAGGTAAGCCAGCCGACAATAGGCAAAGGATCATAAACTAAACCGGGAATATCTCCTTGTTTCAGAATTTTGGCATGATAACTTTTTAATATTATATATCCCAACTGAAACCCAATAATAATTATCCGACACAAAGCTAGATCAAATAGGGGGGAAGGGAGAAACCAATAAGCATTCCAATTTTTAGAGAGTTGTAATCTAGGTTGTTGAATGTTCATGAATTAATTAATTTTTTAAAAGAGTAGGTGGGTAAAAAATTGTCGTTTATAGGATTTAGACCTTCAAATCAATAATTACTTTTTTTTCTCCGGGATTTACTCCTTTACGAGTGATCACTAACGGATGATTTTCTAAGCGCAGTTTAACCAGGTTTTTATGAGAGTTTTGTTCATATATTTTGACATACTGCTGAATTATGGAAAGATTTTTTTCTTCAATTTCAGGGATTATTTTTCTGAGTAAATTATAACGAGAAATCCGTAGATCTTTATGGGTAATAGGAACTTCTGTACCATCTTCTAAAACTCCAAAGAGAAACTGTTGATTAACCTTAACTCCTTCATATCGGGCTCCAGCGTACATGGGATAATCTAAAAACGGGTAAAAAGCCGGATCATCGGGGAGCTTAGGACAAAGACTTCTTAAAGGGAAAGAGGAGCTACCTTCAGGACAGAATCTTAAAAATGCCACTGAAAATTGTAAAAAAATAACACCGAAAATCAACGTAGAAATTAAAATTCTGAGCCGAGATCTATATGCTTTTTTGCCAAGGGTTTGCAACATAGAGTTTACTCCATTTATTGACGAGATCAGGTCAGTTAATTGGGAGTGAGCTTAGACAGGACTTACGCAAATTTGGGGATTTAACCCTAGATGTAGGGGTAATTCATGAATTACCCCTACTATGGATAGCGGTAATGCGTAAGTCCTGTTAGACATAGATAAGCGCGTAAACAAAATGATTATTTTAAGAATTTAATTGAACTGTTTTAACAGATATTTTCCAAAAATTGGTAATAGCTTGTTTACATCGATATTGAGTCACTTGTAAACGATGATTTACCGTTGGCATCCTCAGCAGAATATAAACCCAAGTTCTCACCCAACAGGCAATT
>DATNRE010000503.1:0-8761 GCA_036703685.1 Candidatus Obscuribacterales bacterium | reverse complement strand
CTTTATTGAAACCAGAATATAAAACCATTACCTTTACTGAGGATGAAATTAGCGAGTTAATTAATCAAAGTGAAGGTCATCCTCAAAAATTAATGGAGTTATGTCATCAAACCTTTAATCGGTACTTGGAGAAATTATCATGAGTTCAATACAAAATCCAGTTCCTCGTATGGAATGAAAAATAAATAACTTGCACAATTAAACCCTAGAAACCTTGATCTACCGTAAACTATTGCTCAATTAGTCACCTTATTGGTTTTTCATTCCTATGGTAATATCCTTATCTAAATTTATAACCCTTATGCGGAAGGCTGAAACTATAGATGACATCTTAAGATTAGACTTACCTAACATTGAGCCAGCACTCGATTGTCTTCCTGGAACTTGGCCGGCAATTAAAGCTTTATCTCGGGTTTTTGAAGATGTTAATTTAATTAAAAATAGTTCCTCCCATTATGCTCGTTCCTTAGCTCTGAATCGCGCGCAAGGAGAAATTCAAGCGATTTTAGATCAATCAGAGACTTTACCTGAAGTAGAACGAAGTTTAATTATTCTTATTGCTAAAAATTGGGGATCTGTTTTATTAAAAATAACAAAAGAAGTTGGTAAAGTTTCCATCACTGAAAAAGTTATCAATCCCTATATCATCGGTGATCCAGTTATTGGGAAACAATTTATTGGGCGAAAAGATATTATTAACCGATTAGAGGAATTATGGGTTTCAACGCCTCAACTGCAATCGGTGGTTTTGTTTGGACACCGACGCATGGGAAAAACATCAATTTTACGGAATATTTCAACCCGTTTAGATGAAAAAGTTAAACTCGCTTATGTCAACTTACTAACCGTTGGTAATAGTATTCAAGGAGTCGGTGAAGTATTTATGGCGATCGCAGATTCCCTCTCAGACACCCTGCAAATTCCACCCCCCGATGATGATAGCTTAATCAATCTTCCCTATCGCACCTTTGAACGGTATTTAAAACAAATTGAAACCCAATTAGGCGATACTGGATTAATTATTGCCCTCGATGAATTTGAACAAATCGAAGAATTAATAAAAAGCGATCGCATTCCCAAAGACTTTATGGGAGTATTGCGGGGAATGGTGCAAATGAGTCCTAAAATTGCCTTTGCTTTAGCCGGACTCCACACCCTGGAAGAAATGACCGAAGACTATTTTAACCCGTTTTTTGCTAGTATTATTCCCATCAGGGTTAGCTTCTTAGAACGGGCAACCTGTCGCTATCTTCTCGCTAACCCCAGTGAAGATTTCCCCCTCGATTATAAACCCGATGCCCTTGATTATATCTATGATTTAACCGCCGGACAACCCTATTTAGTGCAACTCATCGGTTTTCTATTAGTTCGTCGTTATAATGATCAGGTGTTTGAACTAGGAAATAAACGAGATCCTATGTTTACCATTGCTGATGTTGATGGGATTATAAATCAACCCGAATTCTATCAGAATGGACGCTATTATTTTACAGGGGTTTGGCAACAAGCAGGCGAAGGTTATCCAGGTCAACAAAATATTATAAAAGCGATCGCACCTCACCCCACCGGACTCGATTTTAATACCCTAAAAACGGTTACAAATTTAGATCCCAACTCCCTACAAAATGCCCTTGATACTCTATCTCGTCATGATGTTATTATAGAAACTGATAACCATTGGCGGATAATTGTGGAACTGTTTCGCCGTTGGGTGATTAATAATTGATCCCCCCTAACCCCCTTAAAAAAAAGGAGTAAAGCATCTGTGGTTAGAATTGAAGTATGTCATAATTCAGCAGGGCGAAGTTTTCACATTATAATTAGAACAAAAACCCATTACGGCGATTAATTGTAGTGATCAGTGCGATCGCACTTAACTTTTTATTATGGGACTATTTTACCGTTAGATTATTAATAATAGGACTTACGCATGGGGCCCGAGAAACCGGGTTTTTTAGAAAATATGTGGGTCACAACGAAGTATTTTCGGAAAAAAACCCGGTTTCTTTGGTTGGGTGCGTAAGTCCTGAATAATTGACTCACCCTAATTTCATCGGACGGGGTTGAAATGGTTTGTCCAAAATTCTTGCAAAATTAAACGGAAATGGGTTGATCTCCACCGAAAAAAATAGGGTTGTGTGCAAAAACCTTTTTTCTCTTTTTGATTTAACTGATTTAAGAGACAAAAAGATTAAAAAGGTGACTTTATTTAAAGTAGGAGGGATTAAAATGATAGTACATCCAATTTTAATGATTTTAGTTAAAGTGGGATTAATCGTTTTAGCTGTTGGTGCGATCGCTTATTTCTGTGTTTGTCTATTCCTGTTTTTAAGACAAACCCGATTTATTTTTTTTCCCTCCCGTTTAATTTCTAGTACCCCGGATGATGTGGGTTTATCCTATCAAGATATTGAGCTAAAAATTCCTACTGCTTCAGGAAAAACAGAAGTAGTACATTGTTGGTGGATTCCTTCAGAAACTAATCCTAATCAAAAAGTGATTATTGATTTACATGGAAACCGCAATACTATTGAGGGAAATATCGGATATGCTGAACAATTTCACGAAATGGGATTATCGGTTTTATTAGTAGAATATCGGGGTTATGGACGCAGTACCAATCGCTTTCCCTCGGAAAAAATAGTTTATCAAGATGTAGAAGCAGCCTGGAATTATTTAGTCAATGAACGCCAAATTAATCCCCATAATATTTATGTTTTTGGTCATTCCTTGGGCGGAGCGATCGCCATTGATTTAGCATTTAAACATCCTGAAATTGCAGGATTAATTATTGAAAGTTCTTTTACTAATATTCGAGAGATGATTGATTATAAAAATAGATATTGGATGTTTCCTATTGATTTAATTTTAAATCAAAAATTTGACTCCTTAGCTAAAATTCCTACTTTAAAAATGCCAATATTATTAACCCATGGAACTGAAGATGAGTTAATTCCCAAAACCATGAGTGAAGACCTATTTAAGGCCGCCACAGAACCGAAACAGCTTTTAATTGTTGCGAGTGCGGGTCATAATAATGTTAGACAGGTTGGAGGGAATCAATATTGGGAAACAGTACAAGAATTTTTAACTTAATATAGTAGGGAACAGGGAACAGGGAACAGGAAATAGAGAATAGGGAATAGGGAATAGGAATAGCCAGTTTTAAAATAGGTAAGGGTGACTGATGAGCCACCCCTACAAATAATATTATCAAATAGAAAATAGTATAAAACTCAATAAATTGAGATTAACCGTTTTCCTCGAACCCCATTTCCTTATAATTCGGATGGGGTTGTTTGAGCATCGTTCTGAGAAAGTTCGGGAGCTACTTGGTGATTTAATGCCGCCACAAGCTGACGTTTCACTTTTGTCGCCCACAAATCAAAATCGAAACTTTCACTGGTCGGAACATCCTCTGAGGAAGTTTCGCGCACAGTTTCTTTACTTAAAGTCATGGTTTTTCGCCTCCTGTTTCAACTCGCAGTGAAGACAGGCGCGTTCCTTCGGGAGAACTCCCTACTTCCGTCTTTTAGTAGTTATTTTGGTATGCGAGAATCAAAGACTACCAAGAGATGAACGATTTCACTACTCTTTCCGATCCTAACACTAAATCCAATTAATATCAAATTATCTTATGCTAATTTTACATAATTATTATACGTTTTTTGCTCTATCTCTGGTACTAATCTCAATCTTTGCTTTTACATCTGTCCGATGAGATATCTTGTTGTTCAATATTCTATAAATTGATTATAATAGGAACACCGAGTTTAATCCTCAAAAAAATATTTAAAATTTTTCTCCTGACAAATGCACCCTTCCTTCAAATTTATGCAGAAAGAGTGCATTTTTTTTGTTAGATAAAAGCCACAATCATTAACGCAAGGTGGCTTCATCCAGTTGACCTGGACGGACAGAAATTTGTTCGGTTTTTTGTCCGCGATGGAGGGTAATTTTCAGAGGTTGACCAATTTTGCTTTTTTCCACCAAACGCTGCAATTGATCAGCGCTAATAATAGCTTGTCCATCAATTTCTGTGATCACATCTCCTCGACGTAAACCCGCATTAGCCGCCGGACTATTCGGCATAATTTGTACCACTAATACCCCATTAAATTCAGGAATTAACATTAAGGAATTAGGGTCATTATTTAGTTGTTTTGCCATATCCGCCGTTAAGGTTGCCATGCGAATCCCGATATAGGGATGGGCAATTTTTTCCCCTCGAACTAAAGCGGCTTGAATAGCTTTAGCCGCATCAATCGGAATAGCAAAACCAATCCCTTGACCATCGGCCCGAATCGCGGTATTAATCCCAATCACTTCCCCACGATCATTTAATAAGGGCCCCCCAGAATTCCCTGGATTAATGGCGGCATCGGTTTGAATAAAATCTAATCGTTTATCAGGAATTCCCACTTGAGAACTGGGACGATTTAAGGTACTCACAATTCCCAGAGTCACAGTATTATCTAATCCTAACGGATTTCCTAAAGCGATCGCCCAATCTCCTACTTCAACTTCGCTAGAATTCCCCAAGGGAGCAACGGGTAAATTAGTCCCATTAATTTTAATTACGGCTAAATCGGAGGGGTCATCACTACCCCGAACTTCCCCTTGAAATTGACGACCATCTTTGAGAGTAACGGTGACTTTATCGGCTCCTTTAATAACGTGGGAATTGGTTAAAATAATCCCGCTACTATCAATAATAAACCCCGAACCTTGTCCCCGTTGTTGATATTCTTGGGGAGTTTGGGGCATTCCTTCCCCAAAGAAACGGCGGAAAAAAGGATCATCAAAAAAAGGATCGGAAATATTGCCAGAAACCGTCCGTTCCGTATCAATTCTTACCACGGCTGGCCCGACTCGATTCACGGCTGCTGAAACAAAGTTTCGGGCGGAATTAGAGTTAGGAATAGTGGCAACCTTTGGGGGTTGAGTCGGAGTTGAAATCGGTTCGGCTTGGGCAGAAGTGATCAAAAAATTGGGGAAAATCTGTAGACTAATTAAGGTTAAACCCACACTCAAAACCGCAACCAAAAGATAACGAATTACGGAATTAATAGTAATAGTTTTGGGCTGTATTTTCTCCATAGCTTTATCTTCAATGCTGTTATTTTCAGCCTTGGGCTGAGATTCTGATTCGTGAATACTCAAAGCAACTATCCTCAATTTTAACCAAAAATTTATAAGAAGAAAAGCGGAAATATTGCCATAAATCCGCTTTCCTCTTTTCTATTATAGTCGAATTTTCGATAAACTTCGACCTGGATTAACAATATTTTTATTTAACCTTCCCCAAGAAAAGGGAGGTCAATTGCTAATCCCTAACCCAAGGTTATTTTAACAACTTTGTTTTTTTCTTCTTCCGCTTTCGGTAAGGTGAGGCTCAGAATTCCGTCTTTATAGTCTGCCTGAACTTGGGTATTTTGAATTCGAGTCGGAAGGGGAATAATGCGGCGGAATTTTCCATAACGGAATTCACTGCGACTAACGCCTTTTTCTTCCGTATGGTTGGTTGATTTACGTTCCCCCGTAATTGCCACCCCATCAAGACTAACTTGGACATCTAAATCCTCTGGATTCATCCCAGGAACTTCTAGTTTCAGGATAATCGCTTCGGAGGTTTCTTCAAGTTCAGCCGGAGGAAAGAGGGACATTCCCGCTTTTTCCGAAGGCAGGGCCAAACTATCAAACAGACGGTTCATTTCTCGTTGTAGAGAATCAATTTCTTGGAAGGGTTGCCAGCGTACTAACTGCATAATCGTTACCTCCATTGACAAATTATTTGATACAATGTTGACATAGGCTCGACTACAGCCTTGATGATTCTAAGGATAGTAAATCGGCTGCCGGAATGAATTCGGTTTTAACGAATAAAAAACGGGAAATAGCCGTACTTAAGAGAAAAATTAGAAACCCAGGACGGGTAATCAGTAGCAGACGGGATGCAGTGGTGTATTTTTTCTGTGTATAGTCTGGGGAATCTAATCAATAAACCTCAAGTATCTGTTCTTTGTGAATGAGTACGTTATTGAAGTTTTAATACTCCCAAAGGTTAGAACTTGTTTGAAATTTTATAAAGATTATTCGTGAATTAATCCTAATGACAACCACTCTGCCCAACAATCCGGGCATTCTGCCGCAGCAACCCGAACTCCCCTCCATTTCTGACCGCCTAACCAGCTTATTAAACCGTTTACAACCGCCCCCGCAAATATTAATTTTAATCTTTGCCCTTTTAATTGGCGGGGGGACGGGATTAGTCATGGTCATGTTTCACGGATTAGTGGAACTTCTGCAACGGTTAACCCTAGAAGATTTTATGGGCTTAACCATGCCCTTTGGTCTGTGGACATTAGCCTTAATTCCACCCATCGGCGGTCTAATTGTGGGGTTAATTCGCTATCGTTATCAGGAATTTTTTGGCGAGGGGATTTCTTCTTTAATTAATACCCAAAGAATCCAAATTATTTCTCCCTTTCGACCCTTTATTAAACTCTTAGCCGCCGCTATTTCTTTAGGTACGGGTGCTTCCTTGGGCCCCGAGGGGCCGAGTGTGGAAATAGGGGCAAATTTAGGAGCCATTTTAGGGCAAAATTTTCAAGTTTCTAAGGAGCGCTATCGACTCTTATTAGGTGCCGGAGCCGCCGCCGGATTAGCCGCTGGATTTAATGCTCCCATTGCTGGAGTTTTCTTTGCTTTGGAAGTGATTTTAGGCTCAAGTTTTGCGGCTTCGGGGGTGGGTTTAGTTCTCTTATCCTCGGTGGTTTCTTCTGTGGTTGCTCGAATTGTTTTTGGTGACCATCCGGCTTTTTCTCCCCCGGTTTATGAGGTTCGGAGCAATTGGGAATTATTACTTTATTTAGGATTAGGTTGTTTAGCCAGTTTTGTGTCCTTAGCCTATACCCAAGCGATTAAATTTTCTCAACGTTGTTTTCGGGGAGAAGTTGCGGCTTTCTTCTGTTTAACTAAAATTCCCCGCACCTTACACCCGATGTTGGGCGGATTATTTGTCGGAATAATTGCGATTCAATTTCCCCATATTCTCGGCCCGGGTTATGGCACAATTCAAGCGCTATTACAGGAGGGGCAATTTTCCTTAGATTTATTAATGATTTTATTAGTCCTAAAAATTCTTGCCACTTCGGTTAGTTTGGGCAGTGGATTAGTGGGGGGAATTTTTGCTCCGGCGATGTTTATTGGGGCAACATTAGGAGCAACCTATGGGCAAGCTGCCGGGGGATTATTACACCCCTTTTTACCTGATATTGCGCCCCCGGCTGCCTATGCCATGGTGGGAATGGCGGCGGTATTAGCCTCGAGTGTGCGAGCGCCCTTAACGGCGATTTTATTATTATTTGAAATGACTCAAAATTATCTGATTATTTTACCGTTAATGGCGGCGGTGGGGGTGAGTGTTTTAATTGTGGATGTGGTGCAATCTAATCAATCGGATTCGGGATTAAATTTACAACAAATGGGGGTTTATTTGGAACGACCTAATGAATTAGAAATCTTACAAACCATTCGGATTTCTGAAGTGATGGGTCAATCCTATTTAACCCTTCCCTGTTCCATGCCGATTTTAGAGGCAGGTGCGGTCATGGTACAACTGAATTGTCATACGGCTTTAATCTTAGATGAAACCTCTCAATTAGCTGGATTAATCACGGTTACAGATATCCGTCGTTCCATTTTTCAAGCCACAAACCCCGATTCTTCTTTGGCCTTGGGACAGCAAATATTAAAGGAAATTTGCACAACAGAAATTCTCTGTGCCTACGAAGATGAACCGGTTCAGGTCGCCTTAGAACGGATGGCCGCCAGAGATTTACCCCAGTTACCCGTTGTCACCCGGGAACACCCGCGTCAATTGGTTGGGATTATTGAAAAAGAACAAATTGCTTTAGCTTGTAATATTGCTGTTACTAAAGATGCTTTACAACCCTATTTACCCAACTCGTAGTAACCCCTTTAGGGGTGAGAGAGCCCGGTCGGGCTCACTACGAATTAGAGGATTTCTCGTCTTAAATAGGGTTGTAAAACTTCAGGAATACGGATAGTTTCATCGGGTTGTTGATAATTTTCTAAAATCGCGGCCATGGTTCGACCCACCGCTAACCCGGAACCATTTAAAGCATGAAGATATTGTGTACCTTTTTTCCCCGCTTCCTTAAATCGAATATTAGCGCGTCGGGCTTGAAAATCCCTAACATTAGAACAGCTAGAAATCTCTCGATAGGTTCCTGCTGAAGGCAACCAAACCTCAATATCATAACATTTTGCCGCCGAAAATCCTAAATCCCCCGTACACAATTCTATCACCCGATAAGGTAATTTTAGCGCCTGTAAAACTCCTTCTGCATCCTGAACTAATTTCTCATGTTCTGCTTCTGAACTATCAGGATGAACCAGTTTTACCATTTCCACTTTATTAAATTGATGTAACCGAATTAACCCCCGGGTATCCCGGCCATAACTTCCCGCTTCTCGACGAAAACAAGGGGTATAGGAACAGTGATAAATCGGTAATTGTTCCGCTTCTAAAATCTCATCTCGATACAAATTCATCACCGATACTTCAGAAGTGGGAATTAACCATAAATCATCCGCATCACATTTGAAACTTTCCTCCGCAAATTTCGGTAGTTGTCCCGTTGCCGTTAAGGAGGTACTATTCACTAATAACGGCGGTATTACCTCAATATAACCGTTATTTGTATGGCGGTCTAACATAAACTGAATTAATGCC
>DATNRE010000502.1:0-1787 GCA_036703685.1 Candidatus Obscuribacterales bacterium | reverse complement strand
AAATCTACCGTCTATTAGCCTGTTTATCGATGTTACAAATAGTATTCATTATATTGTGTTACCCGATCAATCAAATACAGAACTTATATTTGAGGGCCCAATTGATATTAAACAACTACTTACTATAAGTGGTTGCGACGGAGTTATATCGTATAAAGAGTTATGGCCTTTTATTAAGGCTAACAAAAATTTATATATGAACTTGCCACCTCAATTCAGGCTAGGTTCGGATTATTCTAATGGTCATAGGCAGTGGGTAGCTAACCATTTAACAAGACGCCACTGCAGACTAATGGATGTTAGACTACTTCTAGCCGAATTAAGGATGATTAAACAGCCCTACGAAATTGCGTCTATATCCAAGGCTGTTGATATAACAAAAGATTCACTATCTAAAATAGAAAATATTATCTGGGAACAAGACCAAACAGAGGAATCATTGGCATGGGCTATTACTGCAGAATTTGCTAAATATGGCGTAGGACACGCCTATCCCCCTATCGTGGCTACCGGAGCTACCGCGGCAATATTACATGGCACCCCATCACCTAGAAAGTCTGCAGACAAACCTGTTCTGTTTGATGTGGGCGCAGAGGTTAATGGCTATTCTGCGGATATATCCAGGACTTACTTCCCAAAACCTAATGACTTATATAATGGTCTAGTAGATGCGCAAATTGAAATTATTAATTATCTCAAGCCGGGGTTACTACTAAAGGAGGTTAATGAATTCGCCGTACAAACACTCAGTAAGTTGGCTCGTGTAAATGGTTTAACCGATCCAATAGAGATTTTGTTTCCGCATTCTATAGGTCATCATTTAGGTCTAGACACGCACGACGCCGCTAATTACAAAACGCCGTTGCAAGAGAACATGGTAATTACAATAGAGCCTGGGCTTTATAGCCAATCCGGGGGTTTTGGTATGCGTGTAGAAGATGATGTATTAATAACCAAAACAGGATCACGTATATTGTAGTGTTATAATAAATATGCAGTCATGACAATAAATAAACAGATAGTCAGTTTTATATTTAGACTATTAGCTAATTCATTAGGGCTATGGTTTGCTGTATATTTTGGATTATTGCAGATGCAAGGCGATTTGCGGCAATATATAATCGGTGGTACCTTATTAGCGATTTTAAATGCCGTTATAAAGCCAATTTTAATGGTATTCTCATTACCCTTGGTGGCATTTACCCTTGGTTTATTCACGGTTGTAATCAATGCCGCTATTTTATATGCACTGTCTTGGCTATATGGGCCTCTAAATACTGTAAGTTTTATATATGCTTTACTTGCAGGAATCATCATTGGCTTGGTAAACTATATGGTGACAATTGTGTTTGAAAGGCTGGCTAAATAATTATGAATAGCATATACGACTACGTTACTGTTATAAGCGCCGTTATTACAACTATATTTATATTAATGCAAACTCGTGGCGCAGGCTTGGGTGCCGGGTTTGGTGGATCGGCGGAGATTAACACTGTTAGGAGAGGGTCTGAGAAGACTCTGTTTCAACTTACTATTGTATTTGCGACCATATTTGTCGGATCAATTATTCTGGGGATAGTAAACGCGTAATTTTACGCTAAAATCATGGCTTCTCCCTATAGAAAACTACGTATGCGCAAGTCTATTCGCGCACAAAGAAAATCACTGAAAGCCACAGCCGACTCTGCCAATAAGCAGCTAGATAGGCATATCTTTCGGCGGTTTCATAACTGGGGAAACGCACGGAGATTTGTGATTGGTTGGGTTCTCTTGTTAACGATTATAAC
>DATNRE010000501.1:0-3212 GCA_036703685.1 Candidatus Obscuribacterales bacterium | reverse complement strand
AATGGCTAATAAAAGGGCTGCCGTTGCCTGGGTTGTTTGTTTATTATTATCCGCGATCGCCACGCCATAATGTTTCGATAAATAATTACGCCGCTCTAATTGTGGGTCACTAATAATAATTTCAGTAGGTTGATAAATATTCGCAGAAATTAAGCGGGATATAATAGCTTCTGCCATCACCCCGCCACCAATTACACCCAATTTAAACATAAATATTTATTCAGCAGATAGTATGAGGGAATAGGTAATAGGTAATGGGTAATAGGTAATGGGTTTAGATACTAAAAAAACCATGGAAAGTCTTTTTTTAGTTGCAGAGACGTTTGATTTAACGCCTCTACATCGGTTAATTTACTGAATAGCCTGCGCGGGCTGCCAGGGGGGGGCTGCCGGGACGCTGGGGCGGGGGGTGCGGGCTTGAGGGATGCCTTCGTGGACAACGCCGCCGCCTTGAGTTCTGACCTGAACACAACTGGGCGTAAACAGGAAAATGCTTTCCCCAATTCGTTCTTGATGGCCGTCGAGGGCGAAGGTTCCACCCGCCACAAAATCAACGGCTCTTTGGGCCTGATCAGGATCCATTAAGGTTAAATTAAGTACAACAGACTTGCGTTCTTTGAGGGCGCGAATTGCCGTCGGCATTTCCTCAAAGGTGCGGGGTTCCATCACCACGACTTCAGAAATTCCATTCAAAGCGCCAGGCATTCCGATAACATTACTCATTGTTGATCCAATTCCAACTTCAGACATTACACCAGTATTAATCGATCCAGTAGACCGTTGTGAACGACGAGACGCCCGGGGATCTTCAGCCGCCACGGTCGGGGCGGGTTGTTCCTGTGGGGGGGGATAGTTACCCGGGTAGCGATTCCCCTCAGTTTCGTCGTATTCGTAATCGTATTCTACAGAGTCATTGAACCCTACAAAATCTTTGAGTTTATTAAAAATGTTCACGGTTTAGTCTCCCTATAGGACTTTACAATTCAACTCAACTTCTAGTTTAGAGGGGTTGAGGGTTAGGATTATATTGAATTTCTGTAAGACTCGCCCATTTTACTCCGAATTGTTGGATTTAACTCCTCCTTTGGCCAAAAATTATCCGTCCTAGTCGAATCATGGTAGCACCTTTTTGAATGGCTAAAGGATAATCTTCCGACATCCCCATGGATAATTCTTGCATCCTAATATTAGTCCAATTTTGTTGTCGAATTGTTTCTGCTAATTCCCGGGTGCGGTCAAAAACATCTAGGGTTTCGGACTCGGTTAACCCCAAGGGGGGAATGGTCATTAAACCTTGAATTTTGAGATGTTGACAGTTATTTAACTGGGGTAATTCTGCCAAAAGTTCGGGGACACTCCAGCCAAACTTATTCGGATCGGGGATAATTTTAACTTGAAGACAAACTTGGGGCTGACATTCTAACTCTCCGGCCAGATGATCCAAACGTAGGGCTAACTTTAGACTATCTACGGATTGAATCCATTTAAACAGTTGTAATGCTTTTGCAGCTTTATTGGTTTGCAAATGGCCAATTAAATGCCAAGTAATATCGCTAAGATCTTGGAGTTGAGGAGATTTTTCCGCCGCTTCTTGGACTCGATTTTCTGCGAAATCTCGAATTCCAGCCTGATAAGCGATTCGCATTGCTTCGACAGAAACCGTTTTGGTGACCGCAATTAATCGTACCGACTCAGGAATCGAGTCTTGAATTTTAGCAATTTGGTCGATCATCAAATCAGTCATGTTAATTGGGTTAGCGGTTGGCGGTTTCAGCTAAACTATTGGAAGGTATTACGATGGACTTCTTGGAGTTTTTTATATTCTTCGGCCTGTCCAGTGCGACGGAGCATTCTGAGGCGAATTTCCAGCAAGAGTTTAGCATCGGAACGACTAATTGGTTCAAATTTGAGTCCCGGTGGCCCTTGAGTCACTAAAAAAAATAGGCGCTGGGCGTAAAGGGTGGTAAATAGTTCTTGATGATCCTCAACGGCGCATATTTTGAACAATAGCCCAAAGTTGGGATGATTCATGTAAGTTTCTGTGGTCATTCGGTTTCAAAACGCAGGAATTAAGGGCTTAATTTAGGAGACAGAACTATTTTAGGCGATCGGGTCAACTCAGAATCTCAAATTTCTCCTCCCCAAACCCACCGGACACCCCAGAATACCATCAGACAAATCAGAGCTACTCCATCCCCAGGTTTAAAGCGAAGTTGATGCCATTCTACCCGATGTTGATCGGGACTGGTGAACCCTCGAACCTGCATGGCGCTGGCAATTTGTTCGGCTCGTAATAATAAATTTTGTAAAAGCCGTTCGGCTAAGGTTAGCCAAATCTGAATAGTGCCTCGTAATCCTAATTTTTTCCAATTAATGGCACGGGTTCTAATAGAACGGACTAAATTTTGAATTTCCTCTAAAACTAAGGGAAAAAATCGTAGGGATAAAGTCAGGGTTAAGGCAATTTCTGTAACGGGTAATTTTAACTTTCGTAGGGGTTCCATGAGGCTTTCTAAAGCCATGGCAATTTCTTCGGAAGCGGTGGTTAATAAATACAAATTTGTACTATAAACTAGTGTAAATAATAGGGTACTTGTCCTAATTGCTAAATCAACGGAATAGCGGGTAATTTCTAGGGGCCCTTGGGAAAATAATACATACCGATAGGAGGTGGGTTGCGGTAGGGGTTCTGTTGCTCCAGATGCAGAAAAAAAGGTTAATTCCTGTTCAGGAAGTCGAGGTTGATGGTTAACGGCCAAACCATCGGGCATAATACAACTTAATAGAAACAATAACCCACAAAACATCAGTAACCACCCCATTTGTCGCTTCCAAACCCGGAAAGGAATGCGCGCCAATAGGGTGATTAAAATTAACAACCCAACCAAAACTAATCGCCACCCCGGATTAGCTAATAAAGGAGCTACTAAAAAGCTCATTAACCAAATTAACTTAACCCGGGCGTCGAGACGATGTAACCCGGTAATCGGTTGTTCTAAATATAATCCAATGGGAAGCGATCGGAGTAAGTCCATTTTACTTAACGCGGGTGGCTCGGTTAGCGGGATTTCGTTCGATTTCTCGGGCGGATTTGCCTCGCCAAATTAACTTGATCGGTGTGCCTTTAAAGCCCAATTGTTTGCGGAATTGACCATCAATATAACGGCGGTAATTCTCATTAAATCGTTTGGGATCATTGACAAATAAAACCA
>DATNRE010000500.1:0-6236 GCA_036703685.1 Candidatus Obscuribacterales bacterium | reverse complement strand
TTGTACCGTTGTGACGGTTGCTAGTTTACCATGTTCCTTATGAAAACTGAGTAATTCTCCAATGTTGACATCAGCCAGACCATCTCCATAAGTGACCATAAATATATCGAAGACGATATATTTCTCGATCTGCTTAATTCGTCCTCCGGTTTGGGTATCAACTCCCGTATTAGCTAAGGTAACCCGGAAATTCTGCTCATCGTGATTATTCAGATAACTAATTTGGTTAGGAACTCCTAAACCGATGGTAAAGTCATTGTTCATCGCTTCATAGTTGAGGAAATATTCCTTGATCATATTTCCCCGATATCCCAAACAAGCGATAAAATCTAAGAACCCATAATGGGCATAGAGCTTCATAATATGCCAAATAATCGGACGTCCGCCCACTTCAACTAATGGTTTAGGACGATATTCCGTTTCTTCTCGAAGGCGAGTTCCTAAACCCCCTGCTAAAATTACAACTTGCATTAGTTAATCCTGCTAACAACTTGGTTTATATGATACAGGAAAATTGTTTTTGTTCCTGTACTTCTTTACTTTGTTAAAGTTGTCCAATTTTTATCTAGCTTAATGAGCAGAAGTTTACAGTATATAAGAATATAGCGATAAATATTAAGGTTTGGGATAATAACTTTCATACTCTAAAACATCATCTAACGCCACATCCCATCTGAATTTATCATAATTGACTTCTCTAACTTTTTTAGCGAGGATTACGACACCTCCAAATACAGGATAAGTAGGAAAGCTTTCTTGACCTGATTGCAACCTATCAAAATGTAAACGCATCGGAACATGATAGGCAGCCTGTATGACTTCAAACCCTAAAGCCGGGGAAAATAATGCCTTTAAACCCGCATCACAAAACCGCCAAAAGTCCCAGGGAAGTTCGTGAGGAGGCCAAGTAAAGTGGGTGTTGTGACAGGTGTAACCTCCAACTTCCAAAATCTTACTAATTTCCCTAGCAACAATCCAAGGCATCGCTAAATGTTCCAAAACAGATAAGGAAAAAATTGCATCAAATCGCTGATTATTAAAGTATTGAGAAAGTTTATGAGCATCCCCTACCACATCTGTATTACTATCTGGATAATAATCAAATCCTGTATAGGAAGATGCTCCCGGGAAAAAAATTCTTTGACTGTTAGTTCCAGAAACCACCATGCGCGATCCAATTTCTAAAACTTTTAAGTGATTTTTATTAACACGTTCAATAAACTCATTGTAAAGACCAGAGCCATCGGGGAAAATCGTAGGATCGGGTGGTTGAGGTAATGACCCATCAAAGAAAACAGTTTTATTAAAAGTTTTACCTTGACCTTCAGCATTAAATGTAACCTGATGTTTTGCAATACGAGGGATATGGACTACAAAACCACAATTTTTTGTGTAATATAGGGGATATACTGCTTCGACATCTGGACGGGGATGCCAAGAAGTGATGGGAACACTATTACCTCCCACAGAAATTTCTACTTTATCTAAAGCACCCTTTTTTGAAGTAATCCACCCTCTTAAACCAATTGCATGATCATCTGACCAAGATTCATCTACTGACAAAATCAAGTTTTCATCTTCTACCAACATATCCCCATTCCTTATATTTAAGTTTCACGAATCTAAGCGATCAGAATTAATTAAAAGACTCATATATCTGTATTTAATCCTGCACCTTAATACTAAAGTTCTGACAAACTCTTGTCAAGTGAGGACTATAACAAGGATCATTATTAATATACTTTTGCCAACGTCCCTCAATAATTTTTGATTCTCGGTTTAGACGTTCTTTCTTTTCCGGTGTATCTTCATAACCTCGACTTTTTGATTCATGATGATAAAGTGTAACATGAGGTAAGTACAAATTACGATAGCCTTTATCTAGCATTTTCAAACACAAATCCACATCATTATAAGCCACCGTCAACTGTTCATCAAAACCCCCTATTTGTTCAAACACTTCTCGCCGACACATCAAGCAAGCTCCTGTAACCGCAGAAACATTATTAAACCCAATAACATTGCCAAAATATCCTGGGATATCAGAAGACATGGCATAATATCCATGACCTGCAACGCCCCCTAATCCCATCACAACGCCAGCGTGTTGAATTGTATTATCGGGGAATAATAATAATGCTCCTACCGCTCCAATTTGAGGACGTTGAACTTGTTCTACCATCGCATTCATCCAATCAGGATTGAGCACTTCAGTATCATTATTTAAGAATAGCAGATAATCTCCCGTTGCTTGACTAACTCCGTAATTATTAATAGTGGAGAAGTTAAAAGGAATATCTAAACGATAACATTTAAAGCGTGAGGGTTCTTGATCACTCCATTTAGAAAATACTTTAAATGTATAGTCTTGAACACTGCCATTGTCAATGACAATCACTTCATAGTTAGGGTAGGTTGTTTGAGTAAAAATAGACTCTAAACATCGGTCTAATACTTCCCCTAAATCTCTTGTTGGAATAATGATGCTAACCTTCTTATAATCGGTAATTTCATACCGGACTAAATGATGTCCTAAAAACCCAGGAACTCCTGTTACTATTCCTGTTTCTCCTCGTCTGTTTACAGCATCCTGAATCGCTTTTTCTGACGCTTCATAAGCATAGGGTTTAGCTTCGCTTCCCCCTGCGGTTGAACCAGAGTGCATTCGCCAGTGATATAAAATTTTGGGAATATGGGCAATTTTTTGAGTTTTTTCGGTAAATCTCAAGACTAAATCATAATCCTGTGCGCCTTCATATCCGATTCTGAAACCTCCAATTTCTTCTATAATAGACCGTCGGTATGTTCCTAAATGGCAGGTATACATCCGAGATAAAAATGATTCAGGACACCATTCTGGTTTGAAGTAAGGATTAATTAAGTTGCCATTGGGACTGATTTTATCTTCATCGGAATAAATCATATCTAAATTAGGATTCCGATTTAATAATAAAGCCACTTCATATAACCCATCGGGAGTTATCAAATCATCATGATCCAATAAGGTAATAAATTCTCCAGTTGCTAATTCTAAAGCTGAGTTAGAGGATGCAGAAATATGACCATTTTCTGTTCGATAAATGACTTTAATTCGGGAATCTTTGGCTTGATATTCTTCTAAAACTTTCTTAACATGGGGTGAGGGAGAGGCATCATCAGCAATACAAAATTCCCAGTGGGGATAAATTTGATTAATCACAGATTCTATGGCTTCCCTGAGAAATTCTTCCGGGGTATTATAAACAGGCATAATCACGCTGAATACGGGTTTATACCTGAATAATTCGATTGTTTCTGCCATTTTTCTTAAATCTGCTGCTCTGGGAAAGTTCTTATCTCTCCAGAGTTTGTACATATAATCTTCAACTAAAATATGCTCTAAAAGTGCTGTTTTTAAGCCGTTGAAATCAATTCCTAATGCGGGATCAAGTTCGGATGCTCGTCGATAATGATGTAGAGAATCTTCTATTTTACTTTGTTTAGCGAGTGCGGTGGCTAAGTTACAATGTGACCAACCAAAATGGGGGTTAATTTCTAAGCATTTACGGTAAGTTGCGATCGCTTCTTCTAAATTACCTTGTTTTTCTAAAGTATCAGCTAAATTATGATAAGACCAATGGAAACCAGGATTTAATTCAATCGCTTTTTTATAGGATAAAACCGCTTGTTCAAATTTCTTTTGGCGTTGTCGAATATCTCCTAAATTGTGATAGGAACCAAAAAAGTCAGGGTTTAATTCAATGGCTTTTTGATAGGTTTTTGCTGCTGCTTCCAGTTCTCCTATTTTTTCTAAAGGTTCCCCTAAACGATGGTAAATATCCGATGAATTGGGGTTGATTTCTAAGGCTTTTTGGTAAGTGGCGATCGCATCTTCAAACTCACTCATCCTGACAAATGCTTCTCCCAAATTTAGTAATAGTTCAAAGTCTCGAGGGTGAGCATCTTTAACTTTTTTATAATAAATCAGAGCCTGTTCACGCTGATTTTTATTCCATAATAGATTAGCGTATTTCCAACATAAATCTAGGTTATCTGGCTGGGATTTTAATAAACTTTGATAGGCTTCCAGATCATCACCATTGCTCTCTATTGTTTTTTGATAATATTGATTGGCTTTTTGTGAATCCCCTGGGGTTCCTCGGTGTTTTAAAGCATCTGCTAACTGAGGATAAATATTAGTTAAATTAGGGTTGAATTCTAAGGCTTTTGTATAGGACGCGATCGCCGCATCCCATCTTTCTAATTTAGCTAAAACCTCCGCAAAACTCTGATGAACCTCTGCTGATTCGGGGTTTAATACAATGGCTTGGGAATAGGCGGAAACTGCATTTTCCCATTGATTCAGTTGAGCAAAAACATTACCTAAACCGTGATGAAATATCGCTACATTAGGTTTAATTTGAATAGCTTGGGAATAGGCATTAATAGCTTGATTAAATTGTTTAAAATTAAGATAAATATCTCCTAGTGCATGATAAATTTCTGGTGATTTAGGATTAAATTCTATAGCTTCTAATAATACCTGTAGAGCTTCTTGAAATAATTGTTTTTTAAATAACAATTTTCCTAATATTTCATAAGCATCTCCTGAATTGGGATTGAGATCAATCGCTTTTCGACAAGAATCTATGGCCTCATCGAGTTGACCCTTTTCGGCTAAGACTTCTCCTAAATATTGATAGGCGATCGCATCTTCTGAGTTAAGTTCCAGAGCTTTCTTGTAGTAACTAATAGCTTGTTCTAATTCTCCTTGTTTAAATAGAGCTTTCCCTAAACTATTATAAAATTCTGTCACATTAGAATTAATAGCGATCGCCCGTTTCAACGCATCAATTGCATCGGGTAAATTACCTAATTTGAGTAAAACTTCTGCTAATTGATAGTGTGACCAAGCGGAATCAGGATTTAATTCAATAGCCCGTTGAAACGCTTGTATTGCCTCTAATAATTGATTATTTTCTGCTAATGCTTCTCCTAAATTATGGTAAACCCAATGAAAATGAGGGTTAATTTGTGCCGCTTGACGATAGGTGAGAATGGCAGCTTGCAACTGACCTGATTGTTTTAATTGATTAGCTTCTTCTAGTAAATCTGTGGCTGTTTTTAACTGATTGGATTTAGATAGCATTGTTGATATTTCCTGAATTTTATTAATACTAATGAACTGATCGGTTTAATAATCTTTTTGTTCAATTGCTTTCCAAAACCTACAAAATTGTTGTAAATTGAGTTCTTCAAAATGCAATCAATGAACATCGGTAGGGGGGAAATTAGCCGGAATTTTCTTGATCAATTGGCCATGAGTCCTTGGCCCCTCTGCTAAAATCACCCCTTGCATAACCTAACCTGACAAACAACTTGCCCTATATGATACAGGAAAGTTGCTTTTGTTCCCAGACTTCTTGAGATTAACAGGACTTACGCAAAATAACCATATCTAGTAGGGGCGAACGGCCATTCTCCCCTACAGATGATGTATAATTGGGTATTCTGCGTAAGTCTTAATTAAGCAAATTTTGCAATTTTATTAGGGTTAATCATCAGGTGTTTTTTACCATTAAATAATATCCCATTTAATAGTATAGGCATAAATTAACACCTCTAACTAATCCTATAGTATAGTAATTTAATGCGATCGCCACTTCTCAAACTATGAATCAATCCTTAAATATTCTCTCCCATAGCGATTGATTTGATCCCACTATTAAAGATCTTAAATATTATTTGATCCTAAGCAACAGAACCTTCAACCCCTCTGAATAATGCTATTGCACTAAACACTAAAAATAGACAACCCCCAATAATAGTAATCGTTCGTTCCGATAATCTTCCTGCTATTAATTTCCCTCCTAATACCGCAATTGCTGCGCAAATAGTATGGCCGACAATTCCCCCGATAATCACGCCGATTGGGTTATGAAAGGTCGCTAACGCGATCGTTGCAATTTGAGTGCGATCGCCCCATTCTGCCACAAAAGTCAATAAAAATGATTCTAATAAAATTTTCCATTTAGTTTTGCTTTTAGCAAACTTAATATCAGCTTTTTCTACCGCTTCTACTGCTTCTTCCTGTTCTTCATTTGTCCCAATATCCCTAGGCATTTTACTGGCATCATATAATAGTTTTACCCCAAATAGAGCAAACAAAATAATCTCGGCATAATGAATATAAATCCGAGGTAAAAATGAAAATATCTGCCCTACCGCCACAGAGATAACCGTCATCATTGCCAAGG
>DATNRE010000499.1:0-5946 GCA_036703685.1 Candidatus Obscuribacterales bacterium | reverse complement strand
TACTCAGATAGAATTCTTCATCAAATAGCGTTTCCAAAGTTAACATCAGCTTAAAATCTCCCTATTGTTGACTTAATTATACAAAATCTATAGCAATCTTATTTGAGTTGTGTTCAAAATTGCTGATTAGAAGGGAACAGGGAATAGGGGAGGCAGGGGGAGCAGAGGGAGCAGGGGGAGTAAACTCTTTCTATTACCCATTACCTATTACCCATTACCCATTACCCATTACCCATTACCCATTACCCATTACCCATTACCTAATTATTTAATAATTCCAATTAAATTAGCAATAGTAAATAGTAATTCATAGGCTTCTACAGGTTTAGCTAAATGGGCGTGAAATCCGGCGGAGAATGCGGCTTGACGATCTTCATCTTTAGCATAGGCTGTAAGTGCTAAAGCCGGTATTTGTCCTCCTTCTTCCGGGGATAATAGACGAATTTGACGCATTAGTGAATAACCGTCTTCCTCTGACAGTCCAATATCACTCACTAAAATGTGAAAGGGAGATATGGTACTATTGACTTTGAAGATATTAATAGCTTCTTCTGCACTCCCAACCGTCACCACCTCTGACCCACAATTTTCTAAAATATTAGCGACTAAATCCCGAGCATCCACTTCATCATCAACGACTAAAATTTTAACCCCTTTGAGTTTTAAACAACTTTCAAACATCAAATCATGATCACTAAAACCTCCTTGAAGATTCTGATAATCCTTTGATATTTCCGGTGTCATTAGGGGTAATTTTACGGTAAATACTGTCCCCTTTCCTAACCCAGGACTATTGACGGTCACGGTTCCTCCATGAATTTCAACTAAATGGCGAACAATGGTTAATCCTAATCCTAATCCGCCCTGTTTCCGAGTAATTGAACCATCGGCTTGACGAAACCTTTCAAACACAAAGGGTAAAAAGTCTTTGCTAATCCCTTGTCCGTTATCAATAACTTGAATTTCTGCATAATCTATGGCCTCAGAATTGCTATCAGTTTCCGAGGAATTTTGATCCTGATACTTATAAATTCTCACCTGAATTTCTCCTCCTTCTGAACTGAATTTTATCGCATTAGTTAATAGATTCCACATCACTTGTTGTAAACGGTTGCTATCTCCCAAAACCATGCCAATATTAGGCTCACAGGAAACATTAATTTTAATATCTTTCGCCTCAGTGATGGAGCGTACCGTTTCAATTGCAGCCTCAATTACCGGAATTAAAGCTGTGGGATTAGGGCTATAATTTAGTTTTCCACTAATAATTCGAGAGACATCTAATAAATCTTCGATTAGTTGGGATAAAGCCCGGGTATTTCGATTAATTGTTTCCGTCGCCCGATTAAATGTTTCTTTGTCTAAATCTCGGGATATTAACAGTTGTGTCCATCCCAAAATCGCATTCAGAGGAGTCCGCAATTCATGGGAAAGGGTGGCTAAAAATTCATCTTTAAGGCGGTTGACTTCTGTTAACTCCTCCGCTCGGGTACGCAGTTGAGCTTCTAATTGTTTACGACTGGTAATATCTCGCAGGGCTGTAACTTGAACTTCACGTCCTTTATAAATTTGAGAACGACCGATGATTTCTACATCAAAGATTGTACCATCTTTTCTTAATCCCATGGCTTCCAATGGAGCTTCTAAGTTATTTCTGATATTTTGTAGGATTAAATCCTGACTCTCGGGGGTGACAAAATCCAGCAAAGAAGATCCCATCATTTCCCCCAAAGGGTAATCAAACATAATAGACGCTCCTGGGTTAACATCGAGAATGATGCCATTTTCATGAATAATAATGCCATCAAAGGTGGTTTCAATTAAGGTTCTAAACCGAGCCTCACTCTCTTGTAATTCTTCCTCTGCGTGTTTGCGTTCTGTGATATCTTCGTAGATAAATACGGCTTCTCGAATTTCACCCATTTCATCCCGCACCGGATAAATATAAGCCTCAACCCAGCGTTGAGCATATCCATAACTCGACAATCCTGGGAAGCTTTGATGGGGATCATATAAAATCGGAGGAATAGCCACGGCTTCCCCTGCCAAACCTTTTTGAATATAGGGAATTATCCCCTTTTCAATCAGTTGTTGATCGGCTAAAAGATTATAGTCTTTAATTGTTTCTCCTTTAATTCCCCATAGCTCCTCCCAGGCTCGATTCACGCGCTGAACTGAACCATCTAATGATAGGATTGAAATACTCAGGGGAGATTGTTCAACCATGGTGCGATATTGCACTTCTGAGCGACGCAATAGGGTTTCGGCTCGATGACTTTCGGTGCGATCAATGGCGACACCCCCAACTAATGGCTCCCCCTGATCAACCCAAATCGGAAATTGATAGATGAGAAATTCTCCGATTTGGTTGCCCCGTCGAGGCAGAGATTCAATCACTTCTAAAACCAGGTTTTGAGAAGCAACAATCGAAGTATGAGTCAGGAATTTAGAGGCTATATCTGGAGGAAAAATATCAAATATAGTTATTTCTGAAGCGTCTGGGGAAACTGGAAAGGTTTGACTATAACTTCTACTGAAATATAACATTCGACCTTGGCGATCGCAAATCCAAGCGACGGCCGGGTTATAGTCCATAAAAGCCTGAAATCGGGCTTCACTATCTTGCAAAGCTTTTTCTGATTTTCGGAGTTCGGTGGCGGTTTTTTCGGCCGTATGTCGGGCTTTAATTTGCGATCGCATTAATCCAAATAAGATCACACCCACCAGACTTCCAGCCAGGGCAATATAGGGAGCAATCAAACGTTGGGAATTAAAATCAAGTTCAGGACGGGAAGTATAGATAATTGTCCAAGTATTTCCCGCAATTGAGAGCATTTTTCGGCGCTCAAATTGGGGCTTAAAGTTTAATAGATGATCGGGATTGGAAGTATACAACAGAGAAGATGGAGTAATCGCTAAACCGTCATAAATTTCAAAATCGATAAAATATTCTCGGTGATTTCCGAACAGTCCTTTCATTAAGTCACCCATGCGAAAGGGACTATAGATAAATCCCAGCAATTTCTCCCTGCGTTCTCTAACCGTTGGGGGAGTAGAACTACCTTGATAAATGGGAAAATAGATTAAAAAACCCGATTGTTTTTGACTATCAATTTCTTGTCGGAGTTTAACCTTCCCCGATGCCGCCTCAACCCCTGTATCCCGGGCGTGTTCCATGGCGCGACGACGCGCGGGTTCGGTAAACATATCAAAACCAATGGCGGCTTGATTGCGTTCATCTAGGGGTTCTAGGTAGATAATGGCATGGTATTCGGGTCGAGGATCATCGGGATTGATCGTAAAATTCGGCATACCCTCAGCTTTCATCCGGGCAATTAATTGAGCTTTTTCCCCGGGTCGAACCCGAATCGTAAACCCTATTCCCTGAATCCCCGGATATTCCCCCCGCAGTTGTAACCGTTCCATATAGGCGCGGAATTTTTCTCGATCCACGGTATCATGGCTGGCAAATAACCCGCTTCCGGCGCGGAGTAGGGCAATATAGGTTTTAACCCGATCTCGAATCAGGTTTTCCGTCTGTTGGGAGGAGGCATTAAATTGCAGCCGATCCTGGTTACGGGCTGTTGATTCTACATAATAGGTGGCGATCGCCGTCAATATCAAGGTTCCTAACAAAACTAGGTAAGGAACAATCTGTCGATTCGGAGATAGGAATTGATACAGCCATTTACGCTTCATAAAGCTATGATGGAAAGTCTGGGGATTAGAACTGCGCGTCAACCGTTAATGTTTGTGTTGTTTGGGGTCAGTTTTAATTAGGATTTTTTGCACATCATATCACGGAAAATTGGATTGGATAGTTACCAGAAAGCAATTCGGCTCAGATTTACGCTTGTATTCAACAATTTTAACTGTTTGAATGATATCAAATCAACACGCCTTCCGTAAAAGTTATCAGGAGTTTTTAATTAAACAGTTAAAAGATCCTGAACACGCTGCACTTTATATTGAAGCCTGCTTAGAAGAACAGCATCCAGAACCGGAATTACTGAGAAATGTCTTGAGAAATGTGATAGAAGCTCAAGAACAAATCAACATTTTATCTGAATCGTCAAAGTTATCTAATCAAAAACTTAACCAAATTTTAACAGAAAGTGGTTGTGCTGAAATTTATGCTTTTGTTGAAGTTTTAAATGCTTTGGGGTTTCAAATTTCGATCAGTTTGAAAGAAACAGAATAATAAACAGGTTAAAGGTTAATCGTTATTGTGTTTGTGCAATAACTCAATGCTTAATCCAAATCATAGGCTGATAAGCATTATTAGTTTTTTGCTGATAATTTTGGTACTTATCCAAAGGAGTTTTAATTAAAAAACTATAATGATTGTTGAGATTATCAATATAACTCTGGGAATATAATTTATACAAAGTAATAATCTCTTGTATCTCTGACTCAGTTAAAATCTTTCGAGGATTAAATAAACATTCTTGATAAATAAAATATAAAATGGCTTTAGATGATAAAAGATTATTAATTTCACAAGATTCTTGAATTCGATATTTTTGTCTAGTTAGATTTTGCTGTTTTAAGTAAATCGATGTCAGATAAGCTTTGAATAAATTTATATAAGCTGAGTAGATAATGTAAATCTGATCTAAGGATAAGCTGATTTGCTCTCGATTGTTGTGACGGCTAATTAAGTCTCTTAGATGAGTTTCCTGTTTATTTAATAATTCTTCTATATCTGAAGCTGTATTTTCACTCAGCCCATAATCTTCTAAAAGATGAATTAAGCTTAATGAATGTTTGATTAAGAATTGACTCTCAGCTAAAAGTTGACGCCATTCATTTTTGATTAAGCTTTCTATTTGATTTTGAACAATAAATAATTGCTTATCAAGGTTTTCTAACTTGGAGCTAATCAGATAATAACCGACTAAATTAACACCTAAATTCATTCCTGATAGAGCAATATTAATCCCAGATAAACTATGAATCTGTTTAACAAGAGTCAAGGTTTTTTTGATATCAATAGAGTTAACAATAATAGTCCCAGCAGACGATAGTACAATTTCCGCGTAGGTCGCCACATCACTACAAGCTAAGATTTGCTCGACATGAGCAATAATTTCCTTAGTAGCAGTATTCCTAGCAATACCACTAGCAAAATTAATTGTTACCTCTCCTAAATGATTCAGTTGAGTCAATTGTTTTAAAAGCTCGTCATACATATTATTAATTTCCCTGTAAGCTAGGTAATTTATTTTGAGATACGCAAGTATAAATCGAAAGTATTGTCATTATCAATAATACTTCATCTCTTTGCTTAAAAAACTTAGAACCTGCTAATAATGTTGCAACCAAACCAACACCTCCAGCAATTCCCCATCCAATCGGGCCTGCTACAACTGCTACACCTCCTAGAAATGCAGCCACGTTTATCCCCAAAACACCTAAAATTGCGGGTAGTACAACAGCAACGAGGAAACCCGTTGATAAATAGTTAAATAACAAACCAGCGACTATAGGTAGTGCAGCACCTAAAACCACAGGGGCAGCACCGCCTAAAATAGCTTCTATCATAGCTTGATTTAATATTTTATCCGTTAGCTTAAAATGGGATTTGACTGAAGTTTCGTCTTGAATTTTTTTAATTAATTGTTCTTTCTCTTTTTCTCCTAATGATTGAAATACAAACAATAAAATATGGCGTGCGATCGCTGCCAATTGCTCACTAATTTCTGGGACTGTATCAATCTTATAAATTTCTGCTAATATCAGTTTTTTTTGTTTTTTTAAATTATCATCTTTTTCCTGTGTTTTTTGTAAAAGAGAGGTTATGTAGTCCTGCCAACAATCAATAATATCTTGATCATCAATCTCTTTAAGACCTTTTACAGACTTAGTATGGTTTTGCAGAAAACCGTAAATCGTATTTATCATTTCCTGTCGTTTAGGAGGAAAAATATTAATATTGATCAGATT